>JAIXYA010000124.1 GCA_027490485.1 Comamonadaceae bacterium | reverse complement strand
TGAGACAGCAGGCACTTTCATCAACACAGAGGGCCGGGCGCAAAGTTTTCATGGCGTGGTTCGTCCTTTGGGCGAAACGCGTCCAGCTTGGAAGGTCTTGCGTGTTTTGGCCAATATGTTGGGCGTGAGTGGTTTTGACTACGACACTGTCGAGCAAATCCGCGCGGATGTTTTGTTGCCGAACTGGTCTTCGCGTCTGAGCAATGCATGCGACCAAGCCATGACCCAGTTGCCCGTCATGGTCCATGCACCCGTAACAGCGCGCATTTACCAGTTGGATGGCTTGGTCCGTCGTTCACCCTCTCTGCAACAAACTGCAGATGCACAAACGAAGGAAGCCAACCATGTCTGAATGGCTTTACCAAACAGGTTTTGCGTTGATGGGTGCCGCTTGGTGGCAGACCATGGCTTGGCCCGTGCTTTGGATATTGCTCAAGATTGTGGCCGTGGTGTTGCCTTTGCTGTTGTGTGTTGCTTATTTAACGCTTTGGGAACGAAAGGCCATTGGCTTTACCCAAATTCGCTTTGGCCCCAATCGCGTGGGACCCTTGGGGCTTTTGCAACCGATTGCAGACGCACTGAAGGTGTTTACCAAAGAAATCATTCAACCGACACAGGCCAGCAAAGGTTTGTTTTTCATGGGTCCTGTGATGACCATGATGCCTGTGCTGGCTGCATGGGCGGTGATCCCGTTTGGCCCTGAAGTGGCTTTAGCCAATATCAATGCAGGCTTGCTGTTTTTAATGGCCATCACTTCTTTAGAGGTCTACGGCATCATCATTGCCGGTTGGGCCTCCAACTCCAAGTACGCGTTATTGGGTGCATTGCGAGCCTCAGCCCAAATGGTCAGCTACGAAATCGCCATGGGCTTTGCCTTGGTCGTGGTGTTGATGGTGTCGGGCAGTTTGAACCTGACGGACATCGTGATGGGTCAAAGCAAAGGCATGTTTGCAGACATGGGTTTGACTTTCTTGTCTTGGAATTGGTTACCTTTGCTGCCCATTTTCTTGGTCTACTTTATTTCCAGTTTGGCTGAGACCAATCGCCATCCTTTTGACGTGGTTGAGGGCGAATCCGAGATCGTGGCGGGCCACATGATCGAATACTCCGGCATGTCGTTTGCCTTGTTCTTTCTTGGCGAATACGCCAATATGATTTTGGTGTCCACCATTGCGGTGCTGCTGTTTCTGGGCGGTTGGTTGCCACCCGTCGACAGCGCATGGTTGACTTGGATTCCCGGTTGGATATGGTTGGCTTTGAAAACCTTTGTGGTGGTGACCATGTTCTTATGGGTAAGGGCTACCTTCCCACGTTTTCGCTACGACCAAATCATGCGCTTGGGTTGGAAAATCTTCATCCCCATCACTTTGGTGTGGTTGGTAGTCGTTGGTATTTGGATGCAAACACCATGGAATATTTGGTCATGAAGCGGAGCCTCAAATGACAACGCTGGATTCAAGCACCTACCGTGCAGCTTTTTCTTGGAAAGACTTCTTCTCCAGTTTCTTGCTGTTGGAGATGTTCAAAGGCATGGCCATTACCGGTAAATACATGTTTGCCAAGAAGATCACTGTGCAGTTTCCTGAAGAGAAAACCCCTCAGAGTCCACGGTTCAGAGGTCTGCACGCCTTGCGAAGGTATGACAACGGTGAAGAGCGTTGCATTGCTTGCAAGTTGTGTGAGGCGGTGTGCCCTGCCATGGCCATCACCATTGAGTCGGATGTCCGCGAAGATGGCTCTAGGCGCACATCTCGCTATGACATCGATTTAACCAAATGTATTTTTTGCGGTTTTTGCGAAGAAAGCTGTCCTGTCGATTCCATTGTCGAAACCCATATATTCGAGTACCACGGCGAAAAGCGCGGCGACTTGTATTTCACCAAAGAGATGTTGCTCGCTGTTGGCGACAGGTATGAGCCACAAATTGCGGCAAGCAAGGCGGCTGACGCCAAATACCGCTGACCACAGGACACCTGAATTCCCATGGACATCACTTCCATCTTTTTTTATATCTTCTCGGCCGTCATGTTGTTTGCGGCTTTCAAGGTCATCACCTCTCGCAACCCAGTCCACAGTGCCTTGTATTTGGTGCTGTGCTTTTTTCAGGCATCGGCCATTTGGTTGCTGTTGCAAGCCGAGTTTTTGTCTATCACTCTGATTCTGGTCTATGTGGGCGCAGTCATGGTGTTGTTCCTGTTTGTAGTGATGATGCTTGACATCAATATTGAAGCCATGCGCAAAGGTTTTTGGAGCCACTTCCCCTTGGCTGCATCGATTGGCGCGGTGTTGGCCCTCGAGTTGGCATCTGTGCTCTTAGGTGGTTTCAGGCTGACGCAGGCGCCCGTAACTGCTGTGATGCCTGAAGGGCAGCAGTACTCCAACACCAAAGAATTAGGCGTGGTTCTGTACACCGAGTATTTGTATCCCTTGGAAATTGCGGCGGTGATTTTGCTGGTGGCCATTGTGGCTGCCATTGCTTTGACACTGCGTGAGCGCAAAGACAGCAAAGCGCAAAACCCCTCTGACCAAGTCCGGGTGAAAGCTGCGGATCGGATGCAGTTGGTCAAAATGGCTCCTGTTCACCAGCCCTTATCCACTGAACCTGAAGAGGGCAAAGCACCATGAATGTCACGCTGGGCCACTACCTCACCTTAGGTGCTATTTTGTTTTCCTTGTCAGTCATTGGTATTTTCTTAAACCGAAAAAACTTGATTGTGTTGTTGATGGCCATTGAGTTGATGCTGCTGGCAGTCAACATCAACTTCGTTGCGTTCTCGCATTACCTCGGCGATATACATGGTCAGATTTTTGTGTTTTTCATTCTCACAGTCGCTGCGGCAGAGTCTGCCATTGGTTTGGCTATCTTGGTCTTGTTGTTTCGCAACCGTGCAAGCGTACAAGCCGATGAACTGAATGCGCTCAAGGGTTGATGGATAAGCAATGAACACAACGCTTCAAGCCTCTACTTTGCTCACCATCGCATTAGCGCCCTTGGCGGGTTCCATGCTTGCGGGTATTTTTGGGACAGCTTTGGGTGGCGCATGGATGGGTCGCAAGCTCAGCCATGGCCTGACCATCTTGGGTGTCTTGGTTTCTTTTGTTTTGTCTGCACAAACATTGGTTCAGGTGGTTCAAGAGGGCGCTAGCTTCAACGAAACGATTTATACCTGGATGATCGTTGGCGGCTTGAAAATGGAAGTGGGTTTCTTGGTGGATGGCTTGAGCGCCATGATGATGTGCGTGGTCACCTTTGTTTCGTTGATGGTGCACATCTACACCATTGGCTACATGGAAGAAGACGAGGGCTACAACCGCTTTTTCGCCTACATCTGTTTGTTCACTTTCGCCATGTTGATGCTGGTGATGAGCAACAACTTGCTGCAACTCTTTTTTGGTTGGGAAGCCGTCGGCTTGGTTTCTTATTTGTT
>JAIXYA010000061.1 GCA_027490485.1 Comamonadaceae bacterium | reverse complement strand
GTGGGCGTACCCAGTGGCTTGTTCTTGGCTAATTGGGGAGGCTGGCACAGTACTTTTTTTGCTATCGCCTTGATGTGTCTGCTCGTGGGTGTGATGGCCGTGATGTGTTTGCCAAAACTGGATGCCCATGTTGCCAAAGCACAGGGACAAAAAGTCTCTTTTGCGATGCGGCAAGTATGGGCGGACCCCAATCACCGCAGAGCCTTGTGGATGTCTGCTGCGATGATGTTTGCGGGCTTCACCATCATTCCATACATCACCATTTACACCCAGGCCAATCAGGTGCTCACGCTGGACGAAATTCCTTACATCTATTTGTGCGGCGGAACTGTGACTTTGCTGACAGCGCGGTGGATAGGCCGCCTGAGTGACCGAGTGGGCAAGCGCAAAATGTTTCAACGAATGCTGCTGCTGGCGATCGTGCCCATGACCATCACCACCTTGATGCAACCGGCACCCCTGCCTTTGGTTTTGATGGTGTTTGCAGGCTTCTTTTTTTGCATGAATGCGCGGATGATCCCTGGCATGGCCATGCTGACTTCGGCAGCTCAACCCCAGTGGCGGGGCACATTCATGTCTCTGAACGGAGCTTTTCAGTCTGTTTCCATTGGGCTGGCGTCATGGCTTGGCGGGGTGCTTATTCAGCGCGATGCCAACGGTCACGTCACCCACTTTTGGCTTTGCGCCTTGGTGGGCATGGCCTCAACCTTGCTGGCGTTATGGCTTTCTCGGCGTGTGGAAATGCACACCGCACCTGAGACTTCTTCAGCTTAAATTCGTATTTCTTGCCTCTTTGCACCTGGAAACTATGAGCGTGTTGTAGAGGAATTGCTTTTTTTCGAAACTCAGCGCATAGTGGAGATGCCTGTCTTCTGTCTGGCATGTTGCTAGATGAAACAGTCAGGTATTTTTCTGGAGGAGTCGTATGAATTTAACGATCAGCGGTCATCATCTTGAAGTCACCCCAGCCCTGCGCGGCTATGTCACCCAAAAACTCGACCGCATCAACCGTCATTTCGATCAAGTGGTCGATGTACGTGTGATTCTCAGCATCGAAAAGCAAAAAGAGAAAGAGCGCCGGCAGCGAGCCGAATGCAATATCCACGTCAAGGGCAACGATTTGTTTGCCGAGTCCTCCAGTGAGGACTTGTACGCCGCAGTCGATGACTTGGTGGACAAACTAGACCGCCAGGTGGTCCGCCACAAGGACCGCTTGCAAGACCATAGCCACACCAGCCCTAAACGAGCAGAGATCGCATAAGTTAACCGGCACTGTTTGCCGCCAAGCCACCTGTCTCACAGGTGGCTTTTTCATGCAAAATACCACTTTATTAAAACGAAAAAATTAAATATTAACCCTAGCTTGACATGCTCAAGCGGTGCATAATCACCTCCCCAATATGAACAGACTCTCTGCCATCTTGCCTTCTGCACAAGCACTTGTGCAGGTAGACGTCACCAGCAAAAAGCGTGCTTTTGAAGAAGCCGGTTTGTTGTTTGAAAACTTGCATGGGCTTAACCGCGCTTTGGTCGCAGACAGCTTGTTTGCCCGCGAGCGCTTGGGGTCAACCGGCTTGGGCCACGGTGTAGCCATCCCTCATGGACGCATCAAGGGCATGAAGTCGCCACTCGCAGCGGTTTTCCGTTTGAGCCAACCCATAGGGTTCGATGCCCCTGACGAGCAGCCTGTGTGTTTGTTGTTCTTTTTGCTGGTACCAGAAGCCTCCACCCAAAAGCACTTGGAAATTCTTTCCGAAATTGCCGAGATGCTCAGCGACACCGCTTTACGCGAGCGGCTGAAAAAATCCAGCGATGCCCAAGACTTGCATCAACTCATCGTCGCTTGGCAATCTACGCTCACGGTCTGACGCCAAGCCTTGAAACCCACCGCTGTCAGCGCAGATGTCTTGTTTGAAGACTTCCGACAAAAGCTTGAATGGCAATGGATAGCAGGGCAGGGTGCCTCTGAGAGGCATTTTGACGAAGTCGCAGTCCGCATGGCTCGCTCGGGTGCTGACTTGGTGGGCTACTTGAATTACATACACCCCTACCGTTTGCAGGTGCTGGGCGAGCGTGAAATTCGCTACCTCAACAACAGTCCCTTGGTCGATACCGAGCGCCGCATTGGGCGCATCGTGACGCTTGAACCCCCCGTGCTGGTGGTGGCAGATGGGCAAACGCCACCCCCGCCGTTACTGAAGATGTGCGAAGAAGCGCAGATCCCGCTTTTTGCCACCACCGAATCCTCGGCCTTTGTCATTGATTTGCTGCGGGCTTATTTGTCTAAGCATTTTGCCGACCGAACCACGTTGCATGGCGTGTTTTTAGACATTTTGGGCATGGGCGTGCTCATCACAGGTGAGTCTGGGCTTGGCAAAAGCGAGCTGGGCTTGGAATTGATCTCGCGTGGCCATGGCTTGGTGGCCGATGATGCTGTTGATCTTTACCGCATCAACCAAACCACGATTGAGGGGCGTTGCCCCGAATTACTGCAAAATTTGTTGGAAGTACGCGGCATTGGCTTGCTAGACATTCAAGCCATATTTGGTGAAACCGCAGTGCGTCGAAAGATGCGCCTCAAATTGATTGTGCATTTGGTACGCAAAGAAACCTTGGAGCGTGACTATGAAAGACTGCCGCATGAGCCCCTGACCCAAGATGTCCTGGGGATCCCCGTTCTTAAAGTGGTGATTCAGGTGGTTGCCGGTCGCAATATTGCGGTATTGGTCGAGGCGGCGGTGCGCAACACAATTTTGCAGTTACGCGGCATCGATACCTACGATAAATTTGTCCATCGCCATCGCCAGGCCATGTTGGACGAGCAAAAAAAATCAAGCTGATTTATGAGGGCAAGGCGAGCGCTTGCAGTGAGCATACAAGCTCAGAGCATGGTCAGCGATCTCGAAACCCTTGGCATGGGCAATATCGTGTTGACGCTGCTCAATGCTGGCGTCGAAAAACTCTTCGACGCGGCCGCAATCAAGGCACACCAAGTGGTCATGGTGTTGACCTTGGTTGAGTTCATAGACAGATTTACCGCCTTCAAATTGACTGCGCGACAAAATGCCGGCTTGCTCAAACTGCATCAGCACGCGGTAGATGGTGGCCAGACCAATATCGGCACGCTCATCTAAAGACAAACGGTAAACGTCCTCGGCGCTCATGTGCCGTTGCCCGCTTTTTTGGAATAGCTCCAAAATTTTTAATCGCGGCACCGTGGCTTTGAGACCCGTGTTTTTTAAGCCGTCTAAGGAAGACATTCGTGCTTTCTTTTGCGAAGTGAATGGCGGGCGTAAGACCCATCGTTACAATGTTTCCATCATAACTTGCCCTTAGCCCACCATGACTCTTTCGCGCCAGACAATGGCTTTGTGTGTGACCACGGTTTCCTTGCTGTTGTCGGCTTGTTCCACCATAGACGACCCAATGGCACGCGCAATTCGCAAAGTCACGCCATTTCGGGTGGAAGTGGTGCAGGGCAACTTTGTCTCCAAAGAGCAAGTACAAGCTTTGCGTGCGGGCATGAGTCGCAATCAAGTCAAGGATATTTTGGGCACCCCTTTGATCGCCAGTGTTTTTCATTCTGATCGCTGGGACTACGCTTTCACGATTGTGCGAAAAGGTACCCAGCCACAGCAACGCCAGTTGTCGGTTTACTTCAAAGACGATCTTTATGAGCGATTTGAAGGTGACGATTTGCCCAGCGAATCGGAATTTGCCGAACGCATTGCGGTACCTGAAGGCCGCAAAGTGGTACCGCGTTTAGAGGCAACCAGCAAAGAGTTGGAGAAATTCCAAAAGAATTCTCCTGCGCCTGTGAGCACGACACCCAAACCGGCTGCGCCACCCGCAGACAAAATCTATCCACCGCTTGAAACACGCTGACCCTTTATGACGACGTCCATCGCTCAACCCCATCGTATTGCTATCGCGGGTGCCAGCGGTCGCATGGGCCAAATGTTGGCTCAAGCTGTGACAGACGCCGTTGATTGTCAGTTGGCGGGTGCTTTGGATGTTGCTGACAGTGTGTTTATTGGCAATGACGCGACGGGTTTTTTAGGTCAAGCCAGCGGCGTGGTGATTCAATCTGATCTTCAAATCGGTTTGAAAAACGCCCAAGTATTGATTGACTTTACCCGGCCTGAAGGCACCATGGCGCATATCAAAGTTTGCCGAGAATTGGGTGTGAAGATGGTGATTGGCACCACGGGTTTCAGTGACGCGCAAAAAGCCGACATACAAGCTGCCAGTCAAGATATCGCCATCGTCATGGCACCCAATATGAGCGTGGGCGTGAACGTCACTTTGAAGTTGTTGGAGATGGCCGCAGTGGCTTTGGCCACAGATTACGACATTGAAATCATCG
>JAIXYA010000014.1 GCA_027490485.1 Comamonadaceae bacterium | reverse complement strand
TTGGATGGCGCAAATGCATGCCAGCGGCAGAAGCCCACGCGGTATTGCGCTCATTCTTTCGGGCTGGCGAGGTTTTTTCAATTGGTTAGGCAAAGAGGGATTGATCCATGCCAACCCAATGTCCGGGTTGCGTGCGCCTAAAGCGGCTAAGCCCTTACCAAAAGCCTTGAATGTGGACGATGCAGTGCAACTCGCGCAACACCGCCCCATCGATACAGACCCTTGGCTGCAAGCCCGTGATTCTGCAATGGTGGAACTGCTTTACAGCAGCGGACTGAGGGTGGGCGAATTGATCGGCCTGGACGTTCAAGCCAGTCCTCACGCTAAAGGGTGGATAGATCTCTCAGCTGGTGAAGCACATGTTTTGGGTAAGGGCTCTAAGCGGCGAAGCGTTCCTGTTGGGCAGCAAGCGTTGCTTGCGGTGCAAGCTTGGTTGACTGTTCGCAAGAGCGGCTTGCCAAGCAATGCGGTTGATCAAAGTGCTGTGTTTGTGGGCCAAAGGGGGACCAGATTGAGCGCACAAGCTGTATGGCAACGTTTGCGCTTAAGAGGTCTTCAAGCCGGCATTGCGACACCCGTTCACCCGCATATGTTGAGACATTCTTTTGCCAGCCATGTTTTGCAGTCCAGTGGTGACTTGCGCGGTGTGCAAGAGTTGCTAGGGCATGCCAATATCAGCACCACGCAGGTCTATACGCGTTTGGATTACCAGCATTTGGCAAAGACCTATGACGCCGCCCACCCTCGTGCGCGCAAGAAAACCATATGAAAACTTTGAAACTCAAAGCCGGCAAGGAACGCTCGGCCTTGCGAGGCCACCCTTGGATTTTCGATTCAGCGATTGCCAAAGGTGGCGCAGACGCTGGAGAGACCGTGCGGGTGGAATCAGAGACAGGGCAATTTTTAGGTTGGGCTGCTTTCAGTCCTACTTCCAAAATTCGTGCGCGCATATGGTCATTTCAGGAAGCTGAGCATATTGACGCCGCATTTTTCGAGCGACAAGTTGCAACTGCGGTTGCCATGCGCTCCCGCTTGCAAGTGCCTTCCAATGGCGTGCGTCTTGTCCATGGTGAAGCTGATGGACTGCCTGGTTTGATTGTGGACAGTTATGACGGCACCTTGGTTGCGCAATTCTTGTCTGCTGGTACTGAACGGTTCAAAGCTGACATTGTTAAAGCTTTGGTTCTGCATACGGGTGCTCAACGTGTGTTTGAGCGATCTGACTCTGGCGTGCGAGGCTTGGAGGGCTTAGAGGCCAAGACAGGTTGGCTGTTCAGATCACCTGGCGCCAGTGACGCCACTGCCATGGTGATTCAAGAGCACCATTGGACCCTAGAGCTGGACATCTTGGAAGGACATAAAACCGGGTTCTATTTGGACCAGCGAGACAGTCGGCTGAAATTTGCTGAATATGCCCAGCGCCTAGGCCTGCAGCATGTATTGAATTGCTATGGCTATACCGGCGGTTTCAGTGTGACGGCATTAAGCGGTATGCGCTCAGCAGGTTTATTGGGAAGCGGCGCAACGGTGACCACAGTGGATTCCTCAGCACCTGCTATTGCCAAAGCACAGGCCAATGTCAAGCGCAATGGCTTTGATGAGCGTAACGCTGCATTCCTAGATGCTGATGTCAACGCCACCTTGCGAAGCATGCACAAAGAGGGGCGTCGCTTTGATGGCATTGTGTTGGATCCACCCAAATTTGCGCCCAGTGCAGCCCATGCCGAGCGTGCTGCCCGAGCCTACAAAGACATCAACCGATGGGCCTTCAAGTTGTTGTCCCCGGGTGGGGTGTTGTTTACCTACAGTTGCTCAGGCGGTATTGCTCCAGAGTTATTTCACAAAATCGTCGCGTCCGCTGGCACGGATGCGGGTGTCGATGCTTATTTTCTTGACCGCGTTCAAGCTGCACCCGACCACCCCATGACCGTGTGCTTTCCTGAGGGTGAATACCTCAAAGGTTTGGTTTTGATGCGCAAGTAAGTCACTCTTCTTGAATGCTGGCTAAACTGCACCACTTGTTCTTTTTTCTTGTTTTCAAGGTTGAATTGATATGCTCATACCCGCCACGGTTCTGACTGGTTTTTTAGGCGCTGGCAAGACCACGCTGCTCAAGCGCATCCTCTCGGAGTCTCATGGTCTCAAAATTGCCGTGATTGAAAACGAATTTGGTGAAGAAAACATAGACAACGAAATATTGGTCGCAGACACCCAAGAGCACATTGTTCAAATGAGCAATGGCTGTGTGTGTTGCACGATCCGCGAAGATTTACGTACCACTTTGCAAGATTTGGCTGAAAAAAGACGCAAAGGTGAGCTTGACTTTGAGCGCGTTGTCATCGAAACCACTGGTTTAGCAGACCCAGGGCCGGTTGCGCAAACTTTTTTCATGGATGATGAAATTGCTGAAAGCTATTTGCTGGATGCGGTGCTGACTTTGGTGGACGCCAAGCATGCAGCGCAAACCTTTAATGACCGGCAAGAAGCACGTCGCCAAGTAGGCTTTGCTGATCAAATATTCATCAGTAAAAGTGAGCTTGTGTCAGCCCAAGAGCTGGACGTATTGCAGCACCGCTTAAAGCACATGAATCCTCGGGCGCCGCAGCATATTGTGCATTTTGGTGAAGTCGCAATAGACAAAGTGTTTGATTTGAGGGGCTTCAATCTCAATACCACTTTGGAAATTGACCCCGATTTCTTGAGTGACAGTCATCACCACCATGCACACGATGCGCATTGCGATCACCCCTCGCACCACCATGACCATGCAGACCACGGACATGACCATGCCCATGATCACGGTCACCATCACCACCATCACCACCATGATGACGATGTCAAAAGTTTTGTCTTTAAAGCCGACCGTGCTTTGGACCCGGCCAAGCTGGAAGATTTTTTGGGCGCTATCGTCAATATCTATGGCCCACGCATGTTGCGCTACAAAGGTGTCCTACACATGAAAGGCACGGAACGTAAGGTGATTTTCCAAGGGGTGCACCAACTCATGGGCAGTGATTTAGGCCAAGCTTGGGCGCCTGGCGAGAAGCGAACGAGCAAAATGGTATTCATTGGGATCGATTTGCCAAAAGATATCTTCCAGCAGGGCTTGGAACAGTGCATAAGCTGAGTACAATCCGCGCGCCATTGGCTTGATAACAGGTTTTCCCCCAAGCCCGTGGCACTGGTCACGCATGAAGTAATAAACAACAACCAGAAGCAGTATGGGGCTTGGTGCTAGCGCACTCGACGCCACCCTGTAGGGAGATTTGCATTGAAATCCACAAAGCATTCGAGCGACAGCAAAGCCAAGAGTAAATCCAAGGTTGCGACTGCAAAGCCTAAAGCCAAGGTTGTCAAAGTACCTGCCAAGAAACCCGTTGTAGCCAAAAAAACCGTTGCAGTCAAAAAACCTGTTGCAACAAAGAAAGCTGTATCAACCAAAAAACCTGTCGCGGCCAAGAAACCCGTGCCAGCCTCGAAACCTGCGTTAAAGAAGAAAGCAGTGCCTGTTAAAAAACCTGTTGTTGTGAAAAAGGCCGTTGCCAAAAAAGCTGTCCCTGCGAAGAAAGCTGTGCCTGCGAAGAAAGCTGTGCCTGCCAAAAAGGTAACGCCATCTGCGAAAAAACCAGCGGCACAAAAAGCGCCGCCGATCAAAAAAACCAACCCCGCGAAACCTGTAAGCAAAACTGTGACAACTGCCGCCAAAACTGCCCCTACCAAGGCCAAAGCGCCTTCGCCTTCCTTAAAAACACCTGCATCTGCGCCCACTCGGGCAGAGTCCACGCCTGATAACGCCAAGAAGTCTCCCCGAGCAGCAAAGGCCGTGTCCATGATGCCGCCACCTCCTGGGTTGAGCGTGGCTTCCACCATGGCCAAGGCCAGTTACGGACCCATTTCTGTTCCAACCCTTCCAGCGGTTGTTCCCATGATTCCTGTCAAAAACCCCAAGCTTGCCAATAACTGGAAAAGCAAAACAGCTGCGACTGTCTCTGATGAAGAGGTGCTTGCCATGTCTGATTACGAGTACATGAATGCGCTGCAAATGGCTTTTTTCCGACTGAAATTGGTTCAGTTGAAAACGGATATTTTGGCCAATGCTGGCGAGACCACCGAGCATTTGCGTGAAGACACCGTCATCGTGCCCGACCCTGCTGATCGGGCCACCATCGAGGAGGAGCACGCATTAGAACTGCGCACCCGTGACCGTGAACGCAAACTTTTGAAGAAAATTGAGCAATCTATTTCGCGTATCGACAGCGGAGACTACGGGTATTGTGATGAAACGGGTGAACCTATTGGGGTGGGTCGTTTACTGGCCCGACCGACTGCCACCTTGTCGCTAGAAGCTCAACAACGCCGTGAATTGAAGCAAAAAATGTTTGGCGATTGACTCCCCTTAGCAACGTTCAGAGAAAAGCAGGCCCCATAGGGCCTGCTTTTTTTTGCGCCTAAAAATCTTATAAATCACATTCGATACCTCTTCTAAGTGCTTCATTAATAATGTTTTTTTAAATAGATGGCTATGCGATATACGAGCTAAGTTGTTGATTTTGTTGCCAAAACTTCATTTTAAGTCTTGCAAGTATAGAAAATCCTGTTAAAGTGCAGATAAGTGGTATTTGGTGCAAATATGTGAGATTTTTCGCATTCCCAAGCCATACTTGTGTAACCAGGGGTTTGTTAGCCGTGTTTCAAGGTGCGTCATCGCTGAGTTTGGATGCCAAGGGTCGCTTGTCGGTCCCAACACGTCACCGTGATGTGTTGAGCGCAACGACCGCAGGACAACTCACGATCACCCGCCATCCCCACGGATGTTTGATGCTGTTTCCTCGCACCGAGTGGGAAAAATTCAGAGAGCGCGTGGCGTCATTGCCCATGACTGCCCAATGGTGGAAACGCATTTTGTTGGGCAACGCCATGGATGTGGAAATGGATGGCACAGGCCGTGTTCTTGTCTCACCCGAATTGCGCAGCGCCGCTCACATCACCAAAGAAGTGATGTTGTTGGGCATGGGCAGCCATTTCGAACTTTGGGACAAGTCGACTTACGACGCCCAAGAGGCCGAGGCCATGCAGGGCGAGATGCCCGATGTGTTTCGCGACTTTTCGTTTTAACGTGGAATGGCAACAACTGAATGGGCACACACCACCGTCATGTTGAAGGAGGCGGTCGAGGCGCTGGACGTCCAGGCCGAAGCCACCTATGTCGACACAACCTTTGGCCGAGGCGGGCATGCAAAGCGCATCTTGGAAAAACTGTCCCCAGCGGGCCAATTGATCGTCTTCGACAAAGACCCGCAAGCGATTGCAGTGGCGCAGGCGATGAGCGAGCCCCGAATGCAGATACGCCATCAGGGATTCGAAGCCCTGAACCAGCTGCCGCACCACAGCGTCGCCGGTGTGCTGATGGATCTGGGGGTGAGCTCTCCTCAAATCGACAACCCAGAGCGAGGCTTTTCGTTCCGTCAGGACGGCCCGTTGGACATGCGGATGGACACAAGCCGGGGCCAAAGCGTTCACGAATGGCTGGGCGTGGCAAGCACAGACCAAATAGCTCAGGTGATTCGTGACTATGGAGAAGAACGGTTTGCCAATGGCATTGCCAAAGCCATCGTCGCCCAACGCGATGCGGGGCAATTGCCATCGACCACATTGGCCATGGCTGAACTGGTCGCTTCAGTCGTTAAAACCCGCGAAGCGGGACAAAACCCAGCAACACGAACCTTTCAAGCCTTTCGCATTTTCATTAACCGAGAGCTGGAAGAGCTTGCGCAGGCATTGGACGCCAGTCTGCAGGTCTTACAACCGCGAGGGCGTCTGGTCGTGATCAGTTTTCACTCGCTGGAAGACCGCATGGTCAAACAATTCATCGCGAAGAACGCGAAAGAAGTGTATGACCGACGAGCCCCATTTGCCAGCCCAGCTAAATTAGCGCTGCGCGATTTGGGCCGTCAACGTCCCAGTGCTGAAGAGGTCAGCGCCAACCCACGTAGTCGAAGCGCCATTTTGCGTGTGGCTGAACGCTTACCCATGCAGGAGGCTCCATGACACGCGTCAGTGCTTTGCTGCTGCTGGCAGTTGTGTTGAGTGCCTTGTATTTGGTTCGCACCCAATATGAGTCACGGCGCATGTACACCGAGCTAGACCGAGCCAAAGCTTTGGCGCAAAGGCTTGATACCGAGCACGACAGATTGGACGTAGAAAGAGGCGCACAAGCAACGCCTTTGCGAGTAGAAAAACTCGCACGCGAACAAATGCAGATGCACACCATCTCGCCTGCCATCACGCAGTATGTTTCTGTGCAAGGTGCAAGCAGTGAAAACGTATCAGCCAGTACACCACCCAAGGCGCAGCCATGAGCAGTCGCAGCGTGCAGTACTCCACCAACCCCTTGCTTGCAAGTAAAACGCCGATTTGGCGAAGCCAATTCATTGTTGCCGGCATCGCGCTGGGGTTCATCGGTTTGGTGGTGCGAGCAGCCTATGTACAGGTAATCGATAACAATTTTTTTAAAAAACAAGGACAGGTTCGCTTTGAGAGAACCTTAGAGATACCTGCCAACCGTGGACGGGTACTCGACCGCAATGGACTCATCTTGGCTTCAAGTGTTCCTATGCCCAGTATTTGGGCCAGTCCAGAAGAAATGGATACGAGTAATCCAAAGCTCAAAGAGCTTGCAGTGTTGCTGGAAATACCCTATTCGGAAATTCGAGAAAAAATCAAAGACCCCAAGCGCAAGCATGTGTGGCTCAAGCGACAAGCTGATATGGCACTGGGTAAAAAAATCAAAGAGCTAGGTGTGAGAGGTGTTTACACCACCATGGAGTACAAGCGAATGTACCCAGAAGGTGAGGCAGCCGCACATGTGGTGGGGTTCACCAATATTGAAAATGTAGGGCAAGAGGGTGTAGAGCTTGCCTTCAATAAGCATTTAGCAGGAAAGAGTGGTTCGCGACGCGTCATCAACAATGGTCATAAACAAGTTGTTGAAGG
Source organism: Comamonadaceae bacterium (assembly GCA_027490485.1). Lineage (GTDB taxonomy): Bacteria > Pseudomonadota > Gammaproteobacteria > Burkholderiales > Burkholderiaceae_C > Limnohabitans. Next base: position 6,853 of record JAIXYA010000014.1, on the reverse strand, counting down.
GATTGGTGAAGAGATTCCGCCAGAAGATGGCAAAGACCTGCAACTGAGTATCGATAGCAAGGTTCAGTATTTTGCTTACCAAAAATTACGCGAAGCAGTGATTGACAACAAAGCTGCTGCTGGCAGCGTGGTAGTGTTGGACGCGCAAACAGGCGATGTATTGGCGCTGGCCAACTACCCAAGTTATTCACCAGAAAAACGCAGCAACTTTAACGCTGTGCAGATGCGCAACCGCGCATTGACCGATACCTTTGAGCCAGGTTCAACCATGAAACCCTTTGTGATCGCCTTGGCGATGGAAAAAGGCATGATTAAACCTGATTCGCCTATAGACACATCGCCTGGCAAGATCAATGTGACCGGAAAGACCATCACTGATCACCATCCGCTTGGAATTCTGAGTGTCTCAGAGGTGATTCAAAAGTCGAGCAATGTTGGCACAGTCAAAATTGCAATGAAGATGACCCCCAAAGATATTTGGGAGATGTATGCCCAAGTGGGTTTTGGACAAAAGCCTCAAATTCCCTGTCCTGGCGCAGTCGCCGGACGATTGCGCCCCTACAAAACATGGCGGCCCATTGAACAAGCCACCATGAGTTACGGCTATGGTTTGTCCACCAGTTTGTTTCAATTGGCACAAGCCTATACGGTGTTTGCTCGAGATGGCGAAGTCGTACCCGTGAGCCTTCTCAAGCGAGAGGACAAGGTGGTGGGTGTTCGCGCCATCAGCGCTCAAAACGCGGTGGCAGTGCGCAATATGCTCAACATGGTCACGGGGCCAGGAGGCACCGCGCCCAAGGCACAAACCATGGGCTACTCCGTGGGTGGGAAAACCGGAACAGCCCATAAGCAAGAAGGCAAAGGCTATGCAGCCAAAAAGTACAGAGGCTTTTTTGTGGGGATGGCCCCCATAGAAACGCCTCGTATTGTGGTGGCGGTGATGATTGATGAGCCTAGCAATGGACGTTATTTTGGTGGCGAAGTTGCTGCACCTGTGTTTAGCGAAACTGTGCAGCAGACTTTGCGGATGTTGGGCATACAACCCGACATGGCCGTCAAACCACAAGTCGTTGCCAAAGCCGAGGTGGAGTCGTTTTGATGCACACATTGCAGACACCCCCTCAAGCGGCGCAATGGTTGCGAGAAAAGGTCACTGGGCAACTGCATATTGACAGCCGCCAGGTCAAGCAAGGCGATGGTTTTTTTGCTTACCCAGGCTTGACGCAGGATGCCCGCCAATATCTAGTGCAAGCCTTATCCCAAGGGGCTAGCGCATGCCTTGTGGAGGCAAAAAACATTGAGCAATTTCCCTGGATGCAGAACGAGACAAGAGTTGGCATCTACACAGATTTAAAACAAGCTTGTGGCCCCATTGCTGATGCTTACTTTGAGTCTCCAAGTCAAAACCTGCAGATGCTGGCTGTGACAGGGACCAATGGCAAGACATCCACCGCATGGTGGTTGTCGCATGCTCTTAGCCGAACAGGTCTAAGGTGCGCAGTGGTTGGCACATTGGGCATGGGTGAAGCGCACCAGCTACACAACACTGGGATGACAACACCGGATCCCCTGCAACTTCATGCGCAATTACGTCAGTGGGTAGATGACGGCGTCAAAGCCTGTGCCATAGAAGCTTCGTCTATTGGGTTGAGTGAGCATCGATTAGCTGGGACGCGACTGAAGATCGCCATCTTCACCAATTTCACGCAAGACCATTTGGATTACCACGGCAATATGGACGCCTATTGGCAAGCAAAGTCAAGTCTGTTTGATTGGCCAAACTTGCAAGCAGCAGTCATTAATATCGACGATTCGCAAGGCCAAGCACTGGCTACTCAACTGAAAGCTCAGCAAGGGAAAACGCTGCCAGATATTTGGACCATCTCGATGCATTCCAGTGCAAGGCTGCGTGCCCAGTCAGTGCAAATCGGTGAATACGGTTTGCAATTTGACGTGGTGGAAGGCGATGAAGTTCACCCCATGACAACCGATGTGGTCGGCGAATTCAATGTGCTTAACCTGCTGGGAGTTTTGGCTGCAATGCGAGCACTCGGGATAGAGCTTTCGGTAGCCGTCAAGGCGTGTCACAAACTGCCATCTGTACCAGGCCGAATGCAAAGTTTGGCTGGTTTAAACAAACCATATGTCGTCATTGACTATGCGCACACGCCTGATGCTTTGATGCAGGCACTCAAAGCTTTGAGGCCTATGGCAACTGCGCGTAAAGGACAGTTGCATTGCATCTTTGGTTGCGGAGGCGACCGCGATACAAGCAAACGGGCAACCATGGCAAAAGCGGCAGAAGACGGTGCTGACTTCCTTGTCCTGACCAGTGATAACCCTCGCAGCGAACAACCTCAGCACATCATTGCACAAATGATGGATGGTTTGGTTAACCCCGCCCAGGCGATCGTTTGCATAGACCGAGCAGAGGCCATTGCCCAAGCCATTGAAAAAGCCAAGCCACAAGACGTCATCCTGATCGCTGGCAAAGGACATGAAAATTACCAAGAAATCAAAGGCTTGAAAATACCTTTTTCAGATGAAAAACAGGCTTTGGCGGCATTGAGTCTGTGGGGCAGCGCATGACGCAAAACCTGTCTATTTCATTGGGACAACTCCACGCTTGGTTACCCCACAGCCGCTTGGTTGGCGACCCCAGCCTGCTGGTTTCACGCATACACACCGATAGTCGCAGCCTCATCAAGGGTGATTTGTTCGTCGCTTTGAAGGGCGATCGATTTGATGGACATGACTTTTTAGCGCAACTGCCAGGACAAGGTGTCGGTGTTGCGATTGCAACCCACGGTTTGAAAGATGCTGGCTTGATGGGCCTAGAGGTAGCGGACACATTGCAAGCATTGGGGCAGTTGTCGCATGCTTGGCGTTCTCAGTTTTCAATACCCATGATTGCTGTGACAGGGAGCAATGGAAAGACCACCGTCACACAGATGATTGCCAGCATATTGCGTGCATGGCAGGGTGAAGATGCCTTGGCAACCCAAGGAAACTTCAATAACGCCATTGGTTTACCCCTCACATTATTGCGACTGCAATTCCACCATCGCAGCGCTGTGGTCGAGTTGGGAATGAACCATGTAGGGGAAATTGCTGAACTTGCCAGCTTGGCTGCGCCTACGGTGGCACTGGTCAATAACGCGCAACGTGAACACCAAGAGTTCCTGCACAGTGTGCAAGCGGTTGCTACTGAAAACGGGGCAGTGATTGCGGCATTGCCACCCAACGGCATCGCTGTGTTTCCCACCGACGACACCTACGCAGAAGTTTGGCGACAACTGGCTGTCCATCAGCAGGTACTCTGTTTTGGCAGAACGAAAGGGTCAGACATTCATTTGGTGGATGGTGAATGGACTAACCAGCAGTGGCAGCTGAGCGTGCAAACACCTAAGGGGCGAATCAACACCAGCTTGTCTGTTGCAGGCGATCACAATGTGCACAACGCCTTGGCCGCCATTGCATGCGCAGTTGCAGCAAACGTTCCATTGGCGTGCATAGAACAAGGCGTTGCGGCATTTGAACCAGTGAATGGCAGATCACGGTCACTGTTTCTCAAATGGGCAGACCGAGAACTGGTGTTGATCGATGACAGCTACAACGCCAACCCAGACTCTGTCAGAGCGGCTATCAATATATTGGCTCAGTCATCGCAACCTCGTTTATTGGTGTTGGGGGACATGGGGGAAGTAGGGACACAAGGCGCTGCCTTTCATGCTGAGGTTGGACGCTATGCACAAGCCAGTGGCATTGAACATCTCATCACTTTAGGAGAACTCAGTCGCGACACCGCCAAAGTTTTTTTAAATGCAAAGCATTGCCATTCAATGGATGAGGTGTATGCACAGGTACAAGCCAGATTACCCATGGTGAACACAGTGCTGGTCAAAGGCTCTCGGTTCATGCGGATGGAGCGTGTGGTGCAAACCATTCAGTCGTGGGTCAACACCCAGTCAACTTCTTCTAGCGCCACGGAGGTTCCATGTTCTTGAGCTTGGCCCAGTGGTTGCAAACCATATCGCCCGATTTTGGCTATTTGCGTGTATTTCAATACCTTACTTTCAGGGCGGTCATGGCAGCAATGACTGCGCTCATGATCGGATTGATTGCTGGCCCTTTTGTGATTCGCAAATTGACACAACTCAAGATTGGACAACCCATCAGAGGTTATGGTGTTGAAGCGCACCTTGTGAAATCTGGCACCCCCACCATGGGAGGCGTGCTGATATTGCTGGCCATTGCGTTGTCGACGTTGTTGTGGGTAGATTTATCCAACCGATTTGTTTGGATTGTGCTGTTGGTTACCTTGGGTTTCGGTGCCATAGGTTGGGTAGATGATTGGCGCAAAGTGGTGCGCAAAGACCCAGAGGGAATGCCCTCAGGCGAAAAATACCTTTGGCAGTCCATCATTGGTTTGCTGGCTGCGCTTTACCTGGTATTTAGCATTTCTGAGGTTAGCAACCTGCGAGTGATGGAGCTTTTTTACAGTTGGGTGCGCTCAGGCTTTGATGTCAACTTGCCGCCCAAAGCCGGTTTGCTATTGCCCTTCTTTAAAGAAATCAGCTACCCATTAGGGATCCTGGGTTTTGTGGGCTTGACCTATGTGGTGATCGTAGGTTCTAGCAATGCAGTCAATCTGACCGATGGATTAGACGGCTTGGCCATCATGCCGGTGGTGATGGTGGGTTCTGCCCTTGGCGTCTTTGCCTATGTCACAGGTTCTGCTGTGTATTCGCGTTATTTATTTTTCCCCCATATTCCTGGTGCAGGCGAGCTATTGGTTTTTTGCTCAGCCATGGCGGGAGCAGGTTTGGCTTTTTTGTGGTTCAACACCCATCCTGCACAAGTCTTCATGGGCGACGTAGGCGCATTGGGTTTAGGTGCAGCTTTGGGGACCATTGCGGTCATAGTCAGGCAAGAAATTGTGCTGGCCATCATGGGCGGAATTTTTGTGGCGGAAGCTGTATCAGTGATGTTGCAGGTCAGTTATTTCAAATACACCAAGCGTAAATATGGTGAGGGCAGACGGATCTTAAAAATGGCTCCCTTGCATCACCACTTCGAAAAATCAGGGTGGAAAGAGACGCAGGTTGTGGTTCGATTCTGGATCATCACCATGCTGCTGTGTTTGGTGGGACTTTCTACATTGAAGTTGCGTTGACCATGAAAATACTGGCAGACCTTCATGTATTGGTTTTAGGCTTGGGTAGCTCAGGTTTGGCCATGGTTCGCTGGTGCGTACTGCAAGGAGCCAAGGTCACCGTGGTGGATAACCGTGAACAACCACCCTGTTTGGCGACCATGCGTTCTGATCATCCTGAGGTCATATTCATCCATGGGTCTTTTGATGCTGCCTTACTGGATGATTCTTCTATCAAGGCTGTGTTCAAGAGCCCAGGCTTGTCCCCTGCACAAGTCAAATCTGTCTGGACGGCCACCCAACAAAAAGGAATGTGGCACGGTACAGAATTAACCCTGTTTGCACATGCCATGGATTCTTTGGCCAAAGCACAGGCATACCAACCGCATGTGTTGGCCATCACTGGCACCAATGGCAAAACAACTGTCACAACCTTAACTTCACGTTTGCTCAAGCGTGCAGGCGTGACTGTTGCTATGGCTGGAAACATTGGCCCCACCTTATTGGATACTTTGCGTGAAAACTTAGCTGATTTGCCACAAGCATGGGTGCTGGAGTTATCAAGCTTTCAGCTCGATGGTGAAACGCAATTTGAGCCTACCGCTGCGTGTGTATTGAACCTCACACAAGACCATCTGGATTGGCACGCAGATATGCAAAGTTATGGTGCTGCCAAATCTCGGATATATGGCAAGCAAGCTGTTGCTGTGATGCCGCGCCATGATGAAACTGTTGCGGCTTTGTTGCCTAAGGACCTCGCCAAAAAGAAATCAGACAAGCGTCATGTGGTTTCCTTTGGCGCTGATGCACCCATTCAAGCAGGTGACTACGGCTTGGAAGTTGTCAACGGCATGACCTGGTTGGTACGCGCATCTGTGCCTGAAACAGAGGGCAAGAAATCCATAGAGGAAGAAATCCATCTGCAGCGATTGATGCCAGCCGATGCATTACGAATTCGGGGGCAACACAATGCCATCAACAGTTTGGCTGCACTCGCACTGGCAAGCACCTGCGGCGCTGGGTTGGCGGCGATGTTGTATGCACTTCGGGAATACACCGGCGAGCCGCATCGCTTGCAAACAGTCGGCGTGATCAACAACATTGAATACATTGATGACAGCAAGGGCACCAATGTCGGCGCCACTGTTGCAGCCCTGAACAGTTTAGGCAAGCATCAAAATATCATTGTCATCCTAGGTGGCGATGCCAAAGGCCAAGACTTTGGGCCACTGCTAGAGCCGCTTGGAAAATTTGCGCGAGCAGTTGTGTTGATGGGTAAGGATGCGCCACATATTCAACAAGTCTTGGCAGGAGCCGAGTTCCCTGTGCTGCAAGCCACAGACATGGCCAGTGCGGTTGCCAAGGCCAGCGCACAAGCATTTGTTGCGGATACGGTTTTGTTATCGCCAGCATGTTCAAGTCTCGACATGTACAAAAACTATGAAGAGCGTGGGCAGATTTTTTCTGAGTGTGTGAATGCATTGGTTTTTGAGGAGGGGCACGCATGAGTGACAGCGTGCTCTTCAACTGGTCAGACCGCATAGGGCGTTGGTTTGGCAGTACGCCAAAAGAAGGACCTGACGCATTGCCAGTTCGTGTGCATGGGCGCGAATACGGACGTACACGTGCGGCACCTGCAGGCATCAAAGCATTCGACCAGAACTTGGTTTGGGCAATAGCCGGCTTGCTGATCTGGGG
>JAIXYA010000321.1 GCA_027490485.1 Comamonadaceae bacterium | reverse complement strand
CTGTGGACTAAACCAACTCGACGCCTTGTTTGGTGGAGGTAAGCGGGATCGAACCGCTGACCTCTTGCATGCCATGCAAGCGCTCTCCCAGCTGAGCTATACCCCCATTGGGTGTCGAGCCCGAGAGTATAACCAACTTTTTCAAGCAACTTTAAGGCGTGCCAAAACTTTTTCCAAGCCACACAGTTGCAGCAACGCGTCCACGGACGGTGTTTGCGGCGTGCCCATCACCAACACCCGAACAGGCATGGCCAGCTGCGGCATCTTGAGGCCTTTTTCAGTCAACACCTCTTTAAAGGCCGCGCTGATGGCGGCTACAGTCCACTCGCTCAAAGCACTCAGCTTATTCGCCAGCAATTCAAGCGCGGGTTTGACCTCTGGGGTGACATGTTTGGCCAGGTCATCGGCGTTGGGGTGAACGTCGGCATAAAAAGCAGTGGCCCAGTTGGCCAGCGCCACCGTGGTGTCGCAGCGGTCTTTGAACAAGCCACAAATGGCTGGCAATCGCTGATCCGCTTGCAAGCCTTTCGCAGCCAACTGCGCGTGCACCAAGGATGCCAAGGCATCGTCAGGCATGGCTTTCAGGTGCTGCGCATTCACCCAACGCAGCTTGGTCTCGTCAAATTGGGCGGCGCTTTTTCCTAAGTGGTCCAAGTTGAACCATTGCACAAACTGCTCACGGCTGAAGATTTCATCATCGCCGTGGCTCCAACCCAAACGAGCGAGGTAATTCACCATGGCCTCGGGCAAAAAGCCCTCGTCGCGAAACTGGGTAACCGGCTTGGCACCGGTGCGTTTACTGAGCTTGTCGCCTTGCTCGTTGAGCACAGTGGGCAGGTGGGCGTACACCGGCGGTTCATGCGCTAAGGCGCGGAAGATGTGAATTTGACGCGGCGTGTTGTTCACGTGGTCGTCACCGCGAATCACATGCGTGATGGCCATATCGATGTCATCCACCACCACGCAAAAGTTATAGGTTGGCGTGCCATCGGGTCTGGCGATGACCAAATCGTCGAGCTCGGTGTTGCGAATCTCAATCAAACCCTTGACCTTGTCTTCCCACGACACCACACCTTGCAAAGGCGTTTTGAAGCGCAACACTGGCTGAACACCCTCTGGTATGGCAGGCAACACCTTACCGGGTTCGGGTCGCCATGTACCGTCATAACGCGGCTTTTCTTTGTCAGCCATTTGACGTTCACGCAGTGCATCCAATTCGGCCACACTCATGTAGCAAGGGTAAACATGGCCCGCCGCCACCAATTGCGCCAGCACCTCTTTGTAGCGGTCCATGCGTTGCATTTGGTAGAAAGGGCCTTCATCATGGTTCAGCCCCAGCCAAGCCATGCCTTGCAAAATCACATCCACCGCTTCTTGAGAAGAGCGCTCCACATCGGTGTCTTCGATGCGCAAAATGAACTTGCCGCCTGTGGCGCGGGCAAACGCCCATGGGTACAAGGCCGAACGGATATTGCCCAGATGGATAAAGCCTGTAGGCGACGGTGCAAAGCGGGTACGGGTGATCATGATGTGGCTGAAATTAAATCTAAGCCGCGGGACAAATCGGCTTTAAGGTCATCCAGATGCTCCAACCCAACCGCGATACGCACCAAACTTTGCTGTATGCCCGCCAGTTGGCGATTGGCTTCGCTTAAACGGCCATGCGATGTGCTGCCTGGGTGGGTGATGATGGTTTTCACATCGCCCAAATTGGCGGTGATGGACATCAGTTGGGTGCTGTCAATCACAGTGAACGCATTGGCACGGCTGTGCGCCACAGAATCGCCGACCACATCGAAAGCCAAAACCGGGCCGCCCACGCCAGACTGCTGGGCCATGGCAAGCGCATGCTGAGGATGGCTTGGCAGGCCTGGGAAATACACCTTGGCGACTTTGGGATGGTCTTCAAGCCACTGTGCCAACTCAAGCGCTTGGGCTGACTGTGCCTTCATGCGCAAAGACAAAGTTTCCAAACCTTTTAAAACCACCCATGCATTGAAGGGCGACAAACTCATGCCCGCACTGCGCATGACGGGAATGAATTTGTCTTTCACCATCTCTTTGCTAGCACACAAAGCGCCTGCCACCACCCTACCCTGACCATCCAGGTATTTGGTACCGGAGTGCACCACCACATCGGCACCCAAGGCGATGGGGGTTTGCAAAGCGGGGGTGCAAAAACAGTTGTCCACAGCCAAAACAGCACCCGCTTTTCGTGCAATTTGAGACAACGCCGCGATGTCACAGACCTCGGTCAGTGGATTGGTGGGGGTTTCTGCAAACAGCAAACGGGTATTGGGTTGAATGGCTTTGGCCCATTCGGTCAAATCGGTTTGCGACACAAAAGTGGTTTGCACACCAAACTTGGCAAACTCTGTGCTGAGTAACTTGTGGGTAGACCCAAACACCGAATGCGAGCACACCACATGGTCGCCACTTTTGAGCAAGGCCATGCACAGCAACAACACCGCAGCCATGCCACTGGCGGTACCCAAACAGGCCTCGGAACCTTCAAGGGCAGCCAAGCGCATTTCCATGCTGGCCACCGTCGGGTTGGTGAAACGGGAGTAGATGTAGCCATCTTCCTCGCCAGCAAAACGACGTGCAGCGGTTTCGCTGTCAGGCTGCACAAAGCTAGACGACAGGTACAGCGCTTCAGAGTTTTCGCCGTACTGCGATTTATCCACAGCAGTGCGAACTGCCAGCGTGTCAAGATGCAAATGGGGGGGTAAGGCGCGTTCGGTCATGGGTAGTTATTGATTGGCATTGGGCAAGGCCAAGCGAGAGTTGTCTTCGGCATCTTCTTCGGTATTCACACGTTGTTGGTTCAATCTGGCAATGTCCGCCACGGTGATGTCGCCGGTGATGTAGACCCCATCAAAACAAGAGGCATCAAAACCATTGACCGTAGGCGAACCCGCCAAAGCAGACCGCGACACCGCTTCTCGCATGGCGTTGACTTCTTGGTAAATCAGCGCATCGCAACCAATGATCTGTCGAATTTCTTCCACGCTGCGATCGTGCGCCACCAGCTCTTCAGGGGTGGGCATGTCAATGCCGTACACATTGGGAAAGCGAACAGGCGGCGCGGCACTGGCCAAATACACCTTGTTGGCACCCGCGTCTCTGGCCATTTGCACAATCTCTTTGCTGGTGGTGCCTCGCACAATGGAGTCATCCACCAACAACACATTGCGGCCCTTGAACTCGCTCACGATGACGTTCAATTTTTGGCGCACCGAGCGCTTTCGCACTGCTTGGCCCGGCATGATGAAGGTACGGCCCACATAGCGGTTTTTCACAAAACCTTCGCGGTAGGGCTTGCCCAGCAAATGCGCCAGTTGGGTGGCGCTGGGCCGACTCGATTCAGGAATAGGAATCACCACATCAATTTCAGAAGGCGGCAAGGTAGAGACGACCCGCTTGGCCAAAGTCTCGCCCAAATTCAGCCGCGCTTGGTAGACCGACATGCCGTCCATGGTGGAGTCTGGACGGGCCAAATACACAAACTCAAAAATGCAGGGCATCAACTGGGGGTGAGCAGCACACTGCTGGGCGTGGAGTTGACCTTTCAAGTCAATGTAAACAGCTTCCCCAGGCGCAATATCACGCACAAAATGGTTGCCAGTACCTTCCAAAGCCACCGACTCGCTGCCTACCATCCAAGTACCATCAGCTCCCTTACCGATGCACAGGGGTCGAATACCAAATGGGTCACGAAAAGCCAACAAGCCGTGACCCGCAATCAGAGCCACCACCGCATAAGAGCCCTTCACACGCTTGTGAACACCTTGAACGGCCGCGAACACATCGGCAGGTGTCAAGACCACGCCACGGGTGGTTTTTTCCAACTCGTGGGCCAACACATTGAGCAAGACCTCGGAGTCGCTCTCGGTATTGATATGACGGTGGTCGGTGGAAAACAATTCTTCTTTCAAGGCTTGGGCATTGGTCAAGTTGCCGTTATGCACCAACACCAAACCGAAAGGCGCGTTCACGTAAAAAGGCTGCGCTTCCTCTTCGCTGTAAGCGTTACCTGCGGTGGGGTAGCGCACCTGCCCCAAACCAATATTGCCAGGCAGGGCTCGCATATTTCGTGTACGAAACACGTCCCGCACCATGCCCTTGGCTTTGTGCATGAAAAACTTTTGCTCTAACTGCGTGACGATGCCCGCCGCGTCTTGTCCACGGTGCTGCAACAACAGCAAAGCATCGTAAATAAGTTGATTCACAGCCGTTTGACTGACCACACCCACAATGCCGCACATCAGGACACCCAACCTTCCATAGGAGCAGGTAAAAAAGGTTTGAACAACAAAACTCCTTGGTGAGCAAGTTGCGCCACCCAAGAGCTTTGCCACAAAGGGTGATGCACTGCAGGGGTTAGCCCGACAACAATGCTCAACACCAACAAACTCAAAGCCGCACGGGTCAATCCAAACGCCGCACCCAATAAACGGTTAACAATGCCCAAACCTACCAAGGACAAAGCGCCGCTTAGCAGCATGGCAAGCCCTTGGCACACCAGCCAAATCGCCATGAAAACCAAAACCCAAGCAAGCATATAAGACAACGCTGGGGACGTATCGGTTAAATCGAGCCAAAGACGGACATCGGGGGCGAAATGGCTGGCAAGTGGAAAACCAAGCAACCATGCCAGCACAGCCAAAGATTCGCGAATCACGCCGCGCCACAAACCTAAACCCACAGACAAGGCGGTCAATGCCAGCAACACCAAGTCGAGGCTGTTCATTGCTTCAGATGGTCAGCACCGAGGCACTGAGTTGCAATGACTTGATTTTGTCGACCGTTTTTTGCGCTTCTTCTTTGCTGGCAAAAGGGCCTACACGCACACGTATGCGCTTGCCCTCTTTGGTTTGGGCAATGTGGGTATAGGTTTTGATACCCGCTTTTTCAAGTTTGCTGCGTACTTCCTTGGATTTGCTTTCGTCAGCAAAGGCACCGACTTGCACGATAAACCTGGGTGCCGTTTCGCCTGACTTGGCACTGTTGGCGTCGGGCTTGGAGGTAACTTCCTCCTCTTTGGCCGCAGCCTGTTGAGACTTATCAGGCATCACAGAGGGCGGAACCACGGCCTTGGGAGCCATTTCATCAGCTTTTTGTTCAATGGCGAGTTCTGCATCAGGAACTGGTACAGGGGCTGGCACCACAGAAGGCGGCGGCGTAGGTGCTTGAGAGGATCGCACCGCGTCTTTGTCAGGCATGTCGATACGGATGTCTGCAGCGACTTCTCTGGGCTTGGTATCAAACACCAAAGGAAAACCAATGACGGCAAGCAAGACCAAAACCGTCGCACCAATCAAGCGATGACGCGCTTGGCGTCGCAAGGTGTCTAGGCTTTGGGCAGCGACATCGGTGTTTTTATCATCTGCCGAAGCATTGCCAGAGGAGCGGGACTTGAAAAATGCCATGTCAGTCAGGTGGGCTTTAGGCAGAAAGGCGGCCCGCTATGCCGTGCTGTAACACACCGCCAACGGTCAGGAAAGAACCAAAGACCAGAATTCTATCAGTGGGGTCTGCGTCGGCCATGGCCTGAGCTGTGGCGACAACAGGGTCAGCAAAGGTTTGGGCAGATTGGCCAAGGCGCGGGGCACCAGCTTGCCAAAGTGACTGCAACTGCTTGGCAGTGGCTGCGCGTGGGGAAGGCAGATCGCAAAAATACCAATGCTCTACCAAAGGCTGCAAGCGCTGCACCATGGCTTGCAGGTCTTTATCAGCCATGGCACCCATCACCGCACGGGTGACCGCAAAGTAGCCCATGGCATCCAGGTTATGCGCCAAGGCCGCGACGGAATGGGGGTTGTGCGCCACGTCCAAAACCACTGCAGGCTGGCCTGGCAGCATTTGAAAACGCCCAGACCACTCCACCCTCGACAAGCCCAGCCGAATCGCTTGTGCGGTGACAGGCAAATGGTCTTTCATGGCATGCAATGCTGCCAGCACACCGGCGGCATTGACCAACTGGTTCACGCCTCTCAAGGCGGGATAGGCCAAGCCCGCCCATGTACGTCCCTCACCATACCAACGCCATTGCTGCTGGTCACCCGAAAAATGGAAATCGCTGCCCGATTGCCAAACCATCGCACCCACCGTCGCGGCGTGTTGCGCCAAACTTGCAGGGGGATGCGGGTCGCTGATGATGACAGGCTTGCCACCGCGCATGATGCCGGCCTTTTCGCGGCCTATGCTTTCGCGGTCATTGCCCAGCCATTCGGTGTGGTCCAGATCGATGCTGGTGATGATGGCGCAATCGGTGTCAATCACATTCACTGCGTCTAAGCGACCACCCAAGCCCACCTCCAAAATCACCACATCCAAACTGGCGCTGGCCAAGCAACTGAAGATGGCCAATGCGGTGAACTCGAAATACGTCAAGCTGATGTCGCCCCGCATGGCCTCGACTTTGGCGAAATGCTCGGTCAAAACAGACGCTGATGCTGCCTGACCATTGAGCTTGCAGCGCTCCTCGAAAAACACCAAATGCGGCGAAGTGAACATGCCTGTGCGGTAACCTGCTTCGCGCAATATGCATTCGAGCATGGCGCAGGTGGAGCCTTTGCCATTGGTGCCGGCCACGGTGATGACAGGGCAGCCAAATCGCAAGCCCATTATTTTGGCAACCGCAGCCACTCTTTCCAAGCCCATATCAATGTTTTGCGGGTGTAACCGCTCACAATGGGTCAGCCATTCCTGAAGATTCATACAGTCATTGTCTCTGAAGTTGACCAAGCTAAACTTGCATCAAGGTCAACCATCAGGCTCACCAAAGCGTTGACTGACCAGGTTCTTAGTTATTGGAGACTTTATGACACGTTACATCCCCTTGGTTTTGTTGGCTTCTGCTGCTTTCGGTTCTTCAGTAGGTGCGCAAGAAGTCGGTCGCGTGATTTCTTCCATGCCCATCATCCAGCAAGTGGCCGTTCCCCGTCAGGTGTGTACACAGCAACAAGTAGCGACACAACCCCGCAAGTCTGGCGCAGGTTCTGCCATGGGCGCCATCGCTGGCGGCGTGGTGGGTAACGCCATCGGCAAAGGTGAGGGCAATGCCTTGGCCACGGCCATTGGCGTCATTGGTGGTGCCATCTTGGGCGACAAAATCGAAGGTTCTCCCCCTGCCGAAGTTCAAAATGTGCAAACCTGCAGCACCCAAAACTTTTATGAAAACCGCACCGTGGCCTACAACGTGGTTTATGAGTTCAACGGCAAGCAGTACAACGTGCAAATGCCCCAAGACCCAGGCCCCACTGTGCGTTTGCAAGTCACCCCCATGATTTCCTCCACCCAGTCGGCACCTCCCAGTGTCCCCTACCCCGCGCAAAACGCGATTCCTCCTGTTGGGTCGGCACCGCAGGGCTTCTGATAAGCACATCCACTCCCCCAACCGCCTTTGCAGGCGGTTTTTTTTTGCCGTGTCCTAGAATCGCGGCTTTGCTTTCACACATTCGACACCATGCCCACCAAACGGCCCTCCCCCAGCAAATCCGATTCCCCCCAACGCGTTGTTCTCGCCTACTCTGGCGGATTGGACACCTCCATCATCCTGAAATGGCTGCAAGACGAGTACCACTGCGAGGTGGTCACCTTCACTGCCGACATTGGTCAAGGCGAGGAAATCGAGCCTGCACGTGCCAAGGCCATCAAGATGGGCATCAAGCCCAGCAACATCTTCATTGAAGACCTGCGCGAAGAGTTTGTGCGTGACTTCGTGTTCCCCATGTTCCGCGCCAATGCGCTGTACGAAGGCGAATACCTCTTGGGCACCTCGATTGCCCGCCCCTTGATCGCCAAGCGTTTGGTGGAGATCGCCCGCAAAACCAAGGCCGACGCCATCAGCCACGGCGCGACCGGCAAAGGCAACGACCAGGTGCGTTTCGAGTTGGGCGCTTACGCCCTGATGCCCAACGTGAAGATCATCGCGCCTTGGCGTGAGTGGGACTTGCTCTCGCGCGACAAACTCATGCGCTATGCCGACCAGCACGGCATTCCTGTGGACGGTGCCAAGCGCAAAGGCCCCCCGCCCTATTCCATGGACGCCAACTTGCTGCACATCAGCTATGAAGGCGGCATCTTGGAAGACCCCAATTACGCGCCTGACGACAGCATGTGGCGCTTGACGGTCAGCCCTGAAAAAGCGCCCAACAAACCGCAAGTCATTGAGTTGACCTACAAACACGGCGACGTGGTGGCGATTGACGGTGTGCGCATGAGCCCCGCCAAGGTGCTGACCCACTTGAACACCTTGGGTGGCAAGCACGGCATCGGCCGCTTGGACAAAGTGGAAAACCGCTATGTGGGGATGAAGAGCCGTGGTTGCTATGAAACCCCGGGCGGCACCATCTTGTTGGCAGGTCACCGCGCTATCGAGTCCATCACCTTGGACCGCGAAGTGCTGGCCCTCAAAGAAGACCTGATGCCACGTTATTCACGCTTGGTTTACAACGGCTATTGGTTCAGCCCTGAGCGTGAATTGCTTCAAGGTTTGATCGACGCCTCTCAAGCCACGGCCAACGGCAAGGTCCGCTTGAAGCTCTACAAAGGCACCATCATGTGCGTGGGCCGCGAGAGTAAAACCGATAGCCTGTTTGACACCCGCATCGCCACCTTTGACGACGATGGTGGCGCTTACAACCAAGCCGATGCTGGTGGGTTCATCAAGCTCAATGCCTTGCGCATGCGCATTGCGGGCAATCTGAAAAACGAACGGGCTGCGCGTGCGGCCAAAACCCCTGCCAAAAAGAAAGCATGACCATGGTGACAGAACAACTTCAAGGCGGCAGTGTCGCCACCAAAGCCAATGTGTTTTTTGACGGCAAATGCGTCAGCCACACGGTGACGCTTGCCAATGGCGAGAAAAAGTCGGTGGGTGTGGTGCTGGCATCAACACTGACCTTCAACACCGCTGCCGCAGAAATCATGG
>JAIXYA010000226.1 GCA_027490485.1 Comamonadaceae bacterium | reverse complement strand
TCAAACCAAACGCTGGCACATCGATACGCACCACCCGCCACTGCGTCTGCAACGCAGCCGCCCATGCGTCCCAGGTTTGCAAGCTCGCGCCAAAGCCGTGCAACAAAACCATCACGGGTGCATCGCGTGGGCCGGTGTCTTGTATGAAATAAGGTTGCTCACCCACCACCAGCTGTTCAGTGCCTGCCTTTGCGTAGCTTTGCAGCAATTGCTCGCGGGGCAGGTCTGGCGTCCAAGCCAGCCATAACGACACAGAAACCAAGACGGCAAGCAACATAACAACATCTTTCTTAATACCAAATAGTGATAATTTATGCTTAAAATACCCAATCAATGATACTAAAGAGGTATTCATGTTTAAGCATTATTCCATTTCAATCGCTTTAGGGCTGACGGTTTTGCTCAGCGCTTGCGCCACCCAACAGTTTGACCTGGCACCAGTCAACGACGCAAAGCCATCTTTTAATGAAAACCAAACATTTTGGGTGGGTGGCATTGGACAAGAAACCAGCGTTGATGGCGCCAAAGCCTGTGGTGACGCAAGCAAAGTCGCTCGTGTGGAAACCATGCAAACAGCGGGCAATATCGGTTTAACGATTTTGACCTTGGGCATTTATTCGCCCCGCCAGTTAGCCATCACCTGCACCCCTTAAAGGACTTTTTTATGCGTCGATTTTTCCCTGCCCTGCTGCTGTGTTTAGCCCTCAGCGCCTGCTCCACCCAAAGCGTCGTGCTGCAAAACAGTCCGCCCGTCTTGAAGCAAGATGAAATGCAACACTTTTTTGTGTCAGGCTTGGGTCAAACCCAGTCCGTCAATGCGGCCGAAGTGTGTGGCGGTGCCAACCGAGTGGCCAAAGTTGAGCGGGTACAAACCGCTTTGAACTGGTTCTTGGGTCTGCTCAGCTCTGGAATTTACACACCCTATACCGCCAAGGTTTACTGCAGCTAAGTTGTTTTTCGCGCCTTGGCTGTAGCGCCGGTCTTGGCGGCTGCCCGAGGTTTTGCCGCAGCAGGCTTTGCTTTGGCAGGCTTTGGGCTGGCAGGTTTCGCGCTTGCCGTGGCAGCGGCGTGCTGCTGCATGTCCTGCATGGTCTTGGCGGCAATGCTTTGAAATTGCTGGCTGATGGCACCCCACCATTGCATCGGGTCAACCACAGGTGGAGCGGCTTTGTCAGCAGGGCTGTCTTGCCCTGTTTTAGCTTTACCAGTCATGGCTGCGGCCACATCGGCCATGCCGACATTCATGCCTTGCAAGGTTTCCAAGGTCATGCGCTGCACCTCTAAGGCTTGAATCGTGGCACTTAAGGCCTTGGCGTTTTGGTCTAACCAAAACTGTACGGACTTCAATTCTTGGATGCGCTTTTCCAGCTCTTTGGGGTCCAAGGTGGGCGTGACCCACTGTGCGGCTTGGGGCATGCCAGGCGCACCACCGGCTGCGGCAAACTGCTTTAAAAAATCCAAGCCAGGCATGAGGTTGTCGAAGTTGAAAGGGGATGCGCTGGCCATGGTGTTTCCTTTGTTGTCAGTGTTTATGTTCGCCGTGCTGGGGTTTGTCTTTACCACCCATGGCCATTTTCTTTGCTACTGCTTTAACTTCTTTCTGGGTTTTAACACCAGCGGCGTCTTCGAACAACAAGGTCAGCACCACATGGCTGTCTTCGGCAACTGGGGCTTTCAAGTCCATCAGCATCACGTGGTAGCTGCCGGGCTTCAAAGCCACGGTTTGGCCTGCGGGCAAATCAAGGGCTTTGACCGCCTGCATTTTCATCACGTCTTTGTCCATTTTCATTTCATGCACTTCTGCACTGGCGGTCAAGTCGGCCTTGACGCCCACCAAACGGGTGGCTTTCTTGGCGGTCAGGTTCATGAACACGCCGGTCGCCTTTTGGCCTTGGCCGGTGGCACGGACCCAAGCGTCGCTGACCTCGACTTGGGCGTGGGCTGTGAATGCGGCGCAGACCCACAAAGCGGCAAAGAGTTTTTTCATGGTGGTTTCCTTTAAGGTGAAGTACGTTCAGTGATAAAGCCAATTTGCGTCATGCCTGCACGTTGCGCAGCTGCCATGGCTTGCGCCACCCGCTCGTAACGCACAGCACGGTCGCCTCGGATATGCAGGGGCGACTGCGGTTTCTTTTGCGCCGCTTCTTCCAACAGGGTTTGCAACTGGGTGTCGTCTACCGCGGCATCGTTCCAAAAATACTTGCCCTCGGCGTCCACCGTCAGGCGGATGGTTTGCGGCTTGGCGTCTTGCGGTTGGTTGCTGGCGCGGGGCAGCTCGATGTTGACCGCGTGCTTCATCACCGGAATGGTGATGATGAAGATGATGAGCAGCACCAACATGACGTCCACAAACGGCGTCATATTGATCTCGTTCATGACCTCGTCACTGTTGTCTTGGGTGTTGAAGGCCATGCTTTAGTCCTTGGCTTTCACACGAGCGCCGGTCATCAACAAAGCGTGTAAATCGTGGGCAAAGCGGTTCATGCGGGTGATGACGGTTTTGTTGCCACGCACCAAAGCGTTGTAGCCCAGTACCGCTGGAATGGCCACCGCCAAACCCAGCGCGGTCATGATCAGCGCCTCGCCAATCGGACCCGCTACTTTGTCGATGGTGGCTTGCCCGGCCATGCCAATTTGCATCAGCGCATGGTAGATGCCCCAGACCGTGCCAAACAAGCCGACAAAAGGTGCGGTGGAACCCACCGACGCCAGAATGGCCATGCCAGACTGCAACTCGGCGGTGGCGTCGTCAATGGTGTTTTGCAAACTGCGGGTCACCCAATCACTGGGGTCGAGTTGTTTAAGCAACTCAGGCTGGGGGCTGGGGCTGCTCAAATGCGCCAAGGCTTCTTGGCCACGTTGGGTCATGGCTCTGAAGGGGTTGTTGTCTTCATCGCCCAAAACTTGCGCACCACTGAGCACATGGGGGCTGCGCCAAAACGCCTCAATACGCGAAGCTTGGCGACGAGCGTTCAGCAAATTGAGCGACTTGACAATGATGACCCACCATGAGGCCAGCGACATGGCCAACAACAAGAGCGCCACAAAGCGTGTAACTGCGTCGCCTTCGGTCCATAAATTGATAAGTCCAAATTCGTTGTTCATGACTGCTATTTATTCCAAAGTGAATTGAATCGGTACTTGGTACCACATGGCTTCTGCCACACCGCCTCGCTTGCCTGGCACATAGCGCCAACGCATGGCCGCCTCCATCGCAGATTTGTCCAAACGCTCAAAGCCGCTGGTGGTGAGAAGCTCTACCTTTTGCGCACGGCCATCTTCGCCGATCAACACCTTCACCACCACCTTGCCCTGCTCGCCCAAGCGCTTGCTCATGCGCGGGTAGTCGGGTGGTGGATTGTGCAGGTAATCGGCTTTAGAGGACGGCAACTCCACTTTCGCAGGAGGTGGCGGTGCGGGGGGTGCAGGCGGGGGTGCTGGTGGCGCGGGGGGTGCAGGCAGGGGTGCCGGTGCGGCCGCAGGCACAGCGGGGGCTGTGGGTGCAGCCGTGGGGGCACTCAAGACCGCTGGTGTGTCAGGGCTGGCAGGCTGAGGCGTTAGCTGAGGTGTTAACACCGGCAATGTTTTAGGTGATGGAGTCAGTGCCACAGGTTTGGGCAACTCCGAAGGCTTGGGCGGCTCAACGGGCTTAACGAGCTTTACAGGCTCGGGCGGCTTAGCCGGTTCAGGGGGTTTTGGAGAGGGAAGAGGTGGTGGCAGTTCTGCTTGGCTGATGGCCATGACCGGCACCACCACTTCCAC
>JAIXYA010000025.1 GCA_027490485.1 Comamonadaceae bacterium | reverse complement strand
CGGCCATGAAAGGCCCGCTCGTACACCACGATTTCAGGGCGCTCAATGCCTTTGTCGTGACCGAATTTACGCGCCATCTTCAAGGCGGCTTCGTTGGCTTCCAGGCCCGAATTGCAAAAGAACACATTGCTCATGCCCGACAACTCGACCAGCTTGTCCGCCAGTTGTTGCTGCAAAGGGATGTGGTAGTAGTTGCAGCTGTGCATCATCTTGCCGACTTGGTCTTGCAAAGCAGGGGTGAGCTTGGGGTGGGCATGGCCCAAGGTGTTGACGGCAATACCTGCCAAGGCGTCTAGGTAGCACTTGCCCGCTGTGTCCCACACCCGCACACCTCGCCCATGCGACACCGTCATCGGCAGTCGGCCATAGGTGTTCATCAAATGGGCAGCGGGGTCGTGGGCGGCAGACATGGGCGTTCCTTGGCAACAAATGAAATCGGCTCAGCAGCCGTGCAGGCTGGAGCCGGGGATGCCGATTCTAGGGGCTCTGGGGTGTCAGACCCGTGAAATACCCCCAGCCTAGAATGATTTGGTGCAAAGCAACAACCCCAAAGAAGTCATCATCCTGGGTGTGACCACCAGCGGTCAGACCTTTCGCCCCAGCGACTGGGCTGAGCGTTTGGCCGGTGTGATGAGCAGTTTCCGCCCTGGGGGTGCCGTGCCAGGCGACCATCTAAGTTACTCGCCTTGGTGCGTGCCCAATACCTTAGATGGCAAAAAATGCGTCATTGTTAACATTGATATGCGCGATGCCCACGTTATGGCATGGGACTTTGTGATGGGCTTTGCCCGTGACAACCAGTTGCAGGTCATTCAAACCCAGCAGCCATAAAAAAACCGCCCCGTAGGGCGGTTTCTGCTTTTTGCCGTCAGCGCACCGTTTTCAAACGGCGGTCAGCACACAGGCCGACCGGGCTGTTTGCCTGAATCGTCAGGCGGCGAGGGCCAGGGCTTTCACCTTGGCAGCCAAGCGGCTCTTGTCACGAGCTGCTTTGTTTTTGTGGAAGATGTGCTTGTCAGCGATGGTATCCACCACGGATTGCATCTTGCCAAACAGTTCGCTGGCTTTGGTTTTGTCACCAGCCAACACTGCTTTTTCAACATTCTTGACCGCAGTGCGGTATTGCGAACGCAGCGAGGTGTTGGCTGCATTCAGTTTCACGTCCTGACGGGCGCGTTTACGGCCCGACGCTAGGCGCGGGTTCTTTTTCTTGGGCTTTCCAGAGGCCATGGTATTTCCTTTAGGGGTTTGATGATGATGACGGCAAAGCCCGCTATTGTACCAAGCCCTTTGGCCCCCCAGCGGGGGGTGGCCGCTACACTCCACCGCGTGAGCCTATTCAAGTCTGCTTCTACTGTGTCCTTGTGGACCTTGGCCTCGCGCATCACCGGTTTTGCGCGGGAGACCCTGATCGCCAGCGTTTTTGGAGCCAATGCGCTGACCGACGCCTTCAATGTGGCGTTTCGCATCCCCAATTTGTTCCGCCGCCTGTTCGCCGAAGGGGCTTTTGCCCAAGCTTTTGTGCCGGTGCTGGCTTCGACCCGCGCCGAGCAGGGTGACGACGCCACCCGTGTGTTGATCGACAAAGTGGCCAGCGTGCTGCTGATGGCGGTGGTGACGCTCAGCCTGCTGGGCGTGTTGGCCGCGCCTTGGTTGGTTTGGGCGATGGCCAGCGGTTTGAAGCAATCGGCGCAGGGCATGGACACCGCCATCAACCTGACGCGACTGATGTTTCCCTATATTGCTTTCATGTCCATGGTGGCCTTGTCGGCTGGCATCTTGAACACCTGGCGGCGCTTTGCGGTGCCAGCGGCCACACCGGTGCTGTTGAATGTCTGCATGATCAGCGCCGCCTTATGGGGTGCGCCTTGGTTGGCCACCCAAGGCATAGCGCCGATTTACGCCATGGCAGCGGGTGTCATGCTGGGCGGCTTGCTGCAGTTGGCGGTGCAACTACCGGCTTTGCGTAGCTTGGGTGTGTTGCCGCGTTTGGGCTTGTTGCCCCAAAGCCTGAAAGCCGCTTGGCAAGACGCAGGCACCCGCCGTATTTTGTCGCTGATGGCCCCCGCTTTGCTGGGTGTGAGTGTGGCGCAGTTGTCGCTCATCATCAACACCCAAATCGCCTCGCATTTGACGCCTGGGAGCGTGAGTTGGATCAGCTATGCCGACCGCCTGATGGAGTTTCCGATCGCCTTGCTGGGCGTGGCCTTGGGCGCGGTGCTGATGCCGCAACTCGCTTCTGCGCAGGCTAAAGGTGACGCGGACGCTTACTCTGCCATGCTGGACTGGGGTTTGCGACTGGTGGTGGTGTTGGCTTGGCCTTGCGCCGTGGCGCTGCTGCTGTTTGCTCAGCCGCTGGTGGCTGTGCTCTACCACTATGGCGCTTTCACCGACCGCGATGTGGCGCAGACCACGCTGGCCTTGATGGGCTATGGTGTTGGCGTGCTGGGTTTGGTGGCCATCAAGGTGCTGGCGCCCGGTTTCTTTGCCAAACAAGACACCCGCACGCCTGTGAAGATCGCGGTGGTGGTGCTGGTGTTCACCCAATTAATGAACTTTGTGTTGGTGCCTTACTTGGCCCATGCCGCGCTGACCCTGTCGATTGGCTTGGGTGCCTTGCTCAATGCCTTATGGCTGCTCATCGGTTTGCGGCGCAACCGCAGTTTTGTGGCCAAAGCAGGCTGGGGCATGCTGCTGCTGCGGGTGCTGCTGGCGTCCGCCGCCATGGGTGCTGTGTTGTTCTATGCCGCCGGTCATTGGGATTGGACGGCATTGCGCGCCACGCCATGGCTGCGAATCGGCTTGATGGCTGGCATATTGGGCGGCTGCGCTGTGGTGTATTTCGCGACACTGAGGGGTCTTGGCATGGATATACGTGCACTTTTGCGGCGCTAAAGGCATGATGACGCCATGGACTACAAACTAAAGCCCCCCTCTGCATTGGACTATTTCACCGCCTTGGTGCAAAGCGATGACGAGTTTCCGCTGCTTGAAACCGCCATCAGCTTGGCACAAGATGAATTTCCCTCGCTGGACATTCAGCAGGTTCTGAGTGATATGGACCATTGGGCGGCGCGGTTAAAGCGCAGCATCCTGCCCGGCGCGGACGCTTTGGACAAATTGCGTGAACTCAACCACTTTTTCTACAGCAACCTGCGCTTTGCAGGCAATGTGAACCACTATGACAACCCCCACAACAGCTATTTGAATGTGGTGATGTCTACCCGCTTGGGCATTCCCATCAGCATGGCAGTGCTGTGGTTGGAGTTGGGCCAAAGCATTGGCTTACCTGTGTTTGGCGTGGGCTTCCCTGGACATTTTTTGGTGAAACTGGATTTACCCGCCCCCCAAGAGGGCCATGTGGTGATTGACCCCTTCAGCGGCGAATCGCTCAGCCGTGAGGACCTGTGTGAGCGCCTCATGCCTTGGCTGCCTGGCGTCAAGTTGGGTCACTCGCATGCTGTTTCTGACGATGCGCTGGCTTTTCATCTGCAAGCCGCTGAACCCCGCGAAATCATTGCCCGCATGCTGCGCAATTTGCATGAAATTTACCGCCGCCAAGGCGACCAAGAACGACTGTTGAAGGTGCAGGCGCGGTTGGCTGTTTTGTTGCCGGAGTAGATTTCTTCGGCCTCGCAATGACAAAAAAAAGCCCGCATATGCGGGCTTTTGAATAGCAGGCGCAAAGAATTATTTCTTGCCCTTGCCTTTGGCAGGCGCAGCTGCAGGTGCAGCCGCTTCTGGTGCGACTTCTTCAGCAACGGTCACCACGCTGACCAACACAGGGTTGTTTTTGCCGTGAACCACCGCTTTGACGCCTTTGGGCAAGCTGATGTCGGTGACGTGCAGTGAATGACCTTTTTTCAAGTCGCTCAAATCAACAGCGATGAACTCGGGCAAATCCGCTGGCAAACAGGTGATTTCCAACTCATTCATGACAGGGTTGACCAAACAGGCATCCACTTTGACAGCGGGTGAGTTTTCTTGGCCGCTGAAGTGCAAAGGCACTTTCATGTGCAACACGGTATCAGCTTCGACCCGTTGGAAGTCGATGTGCAGCACAAGTTGTTTGAAGGGATGGTACTGAACGTCGCGCAGCAACACTTTGGAGGTTTGGCCGGCCAATTCCATCTCGAGGATGGTGGCGTGGAAAGCCTCTTTTTTCAGTGCGTGCCACAGTGCGTTGTGGTCGAGTTCGATGGACTGGGGCTGATGCGCCTTGCCACCATAGACGATACCGGGCGTGCGACCGGTGATGCGCAGACGGCGGCTCGCACCCGTACCCTGCTTAGAGCGCTCAAAAGCGACAAATTTCATTTTCTTCTCCTGATGAAGTCCACCGCGACCAATGTGACTTCGGTTTCAAAAAAGGGCTGCTAACAGCCCCGCTGCGTTGTTGTCTGATGGGGGTCGAACTTAAAAAAGCTGATCCTGATCAGAGAACAAACTCATGACCGACGCTCCTTTGGCGATGCGCTGAATCGTTTCTGCGATCAACGGCGCCACCGAGAGTTGGCGAATCTTGGAACATGCCAACGCTTGCGCGTTGAGCGGAATGGTGTTGGTGACGACGACTTCGTCAAGCGCTGCACCACCGGTGATGCGGTCAATGGCAGGGCCAGAAAAAATCGGGTGGGTGCAATAGGCATAGACCTTTTTGGCACCCCGTTTCTTCAATATTTCTGCCGCTTTGACCAAGGTGCCCGCGGTATCAATCATGTCGTCCATGACCACGCAGTTGCGGCCTTCAATGTCGCCAATGACGTGCATCACCTCGGACACATTGGCTCTGGGTCGGCGTTTGTCAATGATGGCCAAATCGCAATCCAGTTGCTTGGCCAAAGCGCGTGCCCTCACCACACCGCCCACGTCGGGGGAAACCACGATCAGGTCATCGTAATTTTGCAAACGCAAATCGCCCAACAAAACCGGCGAGGCGTAAATGTTGTCCACGGGGATATCGAAAAAGCCTTGGATTTGATCGGCATGCAAGTCCATGGTCAGCACCCGCGCCACACCCACGGTTTGCAGCAAATCGGCAACCACCTTGGCTGAGATCGGCACCCGTGAAGAGCGCGGTCGGCGGTCTTGGCGGGCATAGCCGAAATATGGGATGACGGCGCTGATGCGTTCGGCCGATGCGCGTTTCAAGGCGTCGACCATGATCATCAACTCCATCAGGTTTTCATTGGTGGGGTAGCAAGTCGACTGCACCACAAAAACGTCGCGGGCACGGACGTTTTGGTTGATTTCAACAGTGACTTCGCCGTCCGAGAAACGACCAACATCAGCCGCGCCCAGTTTGATGCCTAGGTGCTCTGCGATTTCGGCTGCCAAAACTGGGTTGGCATTGCCGGTGAAGACCATGAAATCGGAGGGGGCGTTTGACATGGCTGGCTTGAGT
>JAIXYA010000112.1 GCA_027490485.1 Comamonadaceae bacterium | reverse complement strand
GATGGATTGGTCCGCGATGGTCAGTTGATCGCCGTGGGAGGCTTTGGTTTGTGCGGCATCCCCGAAGCCTTGATCGCAACCGGGCGCGACAGCAAGGTACAAAACCTCACCGCCATTTCTCACAACGCAGGTGTGGACGATTTTGGTTTGGGCCTGTTGTTGCAAACCCGTCAAATCAAAAAAATGATTTCCTCTTATGTGGGTGAAAACAAAGAGTTTGAACGTCAGTATTTGGCAGGTGAACTCGAACTTGAATTCACCCCCCAAGGCACCTTGGCCGAAAAGCTGCGCGCAGGCGGTGCAGGCATCCCCGCTTTTTTCACCAAAACCGGTGTGGGCACCGTGGTCGCCGATGGCAAAGAATTGCGCGAATTCGATGGCGAAACCTATGTGATGGAGCGATCTTTGGTTCCTGACGTGTCCCTTGTCAAAGCTTATGCCGCTGACCGCGTGGGCAATTTGCAATTTCGTTTGACTGCTCGTAACTTCAACCCAGCAGTGGCCATGGCGGGCAAAGTGTGTGTGGTGGAAGTGGAAAAAATCGTCGAAGTGGGAGAACTGGACCCCGACCATGTGCATCTGCCTGGTATTTATGTCCACCGCATTGTGCTGAACGCCCACCCCGAAAAACGCATCGAAAAACGCACCATCACAGAGAAAGCAGGAGTCTGACCATGAGTTGGAGCCAAGACCAAATGGCAGCACGTGCTGCCCACGAATTAGAAGACGGGTTTTATGTCAACCTTGGCATCGGTATTCCGACGCTGGTGGCCAACCATGTGCCAACCCACATAGAGGTATGGCTACAGTCCGAAAACGGCATGCTGGGCATCGGACCCTTTCCCAATGAAGACCATGTCGACGCCGACCTGATCAATGCAGGCAAACAAACCGTGACCACCTTGGCCGGTACGTCAATTTTTGGCAGCCACGACAGCTTTGCCATGATCCGTGGCGGCAAGATCAATCTGTCTATTTTGGGCGCGATGCAAGTCAGCGAAAAAGGCGATCTGGCCAACTGGATGATTCCCGGCAAGATGGTCAAGGGCATGGGCGGCGCCATGGATTTGGTGGCAGGTGTCAAACGCGTCATCATTTTGATGGAGCATGTGGCCAAGAAAAAAGACGGCACCGAGGATTTGAAAATCCTGCCTCAATGCACCTTGCCCTTGACGGGTGTTGGTGTGGTTGACCGCATCATTACCGACTTGGCAGTGATGGACGTGACCCCCGAAGGCTTGAAAGTGGTCGAACTCGCTGACGGCGTAAGCCGCGAGTTCTTGCAGAGCAAGACAGGCGTTGCGCTTATTTAAAAGCTGAGAACCTCGGCTTAAGAGGTTTGTGACAAGGCTTGGTCCATGACCTGGCTGTGCGTTTGAAAGTACTTAGCTGCTTGGGGCGTCGGCACCAAAAATTTGGTTCGGCGGTTACTGCCCTCAAATTGCGTTTCGATCATGCCGATTTCACGCAGCACATCGAGCTTGCGGTGAATCGTGGCAGGCGAAGCGATGTGCGCCATGGCCATGGCTTCTGTCACCGTCAAGGGCTTTCCTTGTGCATGACGTACCGCAATGGTCTCTAGCAATTTCTTGGCATCAAGGTCTAAAACGGGAAGTTCTCCCTTGCCCTCGATGGTATGTAGCAGGGTTAAAAAACGAATATAAATGTGGTTACTCATGTAGAAGATATTAACATTTTGATGACAAATCTATAGGCGTATTAAAAATAGTTACTTTATTAATATATCACCAATGCAAAGGTATTTCATTTCAAGATACTCTGCCATGCCATGGCTTGAGCCCTCGCGACCCAAACCGGACTGCTTCATGCCGCCAAACGGCACATTCTCGGTGGCGATGACACCCACATTGATGCCCACCATGCCGTACTCCAAGGCCTCAGCCACTCGGTAAATACGCCCCACGTCGCGGGTGTAGAAATAACTGGCTAAGCCAAATTCGGTGTTGTTGGCGGCATCTATGGCTTCTTGCTCGGTGGAGAAACGAAACACCGGCGCAAATGGGCCAAAGGTTTCTTCCTTGGCGCACAACATGCTGGCTTTGGCGTCGGCAATAACGGTGGGTTCGAAAAACTGGCCCTGTAGTTTTTTGCCGCCCGCCAGCACACGCCCGCCCTGTTTCACCGCGTCAGCGACGTGGCGTTCAACTTTCTCAACCGCCGCCTCTTCAATCAAAGGTCCTTGGGTGACACCTTCGGTAAAACCATTGCCGACATTCAGTTGGGCGACTTTGGCTGCAAATTTTTCGACAAACGCATCGTAAATGCCGTCTTGCACATAGATGCGGTTGGCGCACACGCAGGTTTGCCCCGCGTTGCGAAATTTGCTGACCATGGCGCCCTCAACGGCGGAGTCCATATCGGCATCATCAAACACGATGAAGGGGGCGTTGCCACCCAATTCCAAAGCCAGTTTTTTCACGGTAGGCGCAGATTGCGCCATGAGGATGCGCCCCACTTCGGTAGAGCCGGTGAAGCTGATGTGGCGCACGGTGTCGCTTGCACAAAACACCGTGCCCACTGCAATGCTGTTGGCGCTATCGGCTGTCAGCACGTTC
>JAIXYA010000279.1 GCA_027490485.1 Comamonadaceae bacterium | reverse complement strand
TGCACCGCAGCATCGTCATGGATGCAATGCTGTGTGCCCAGCTTCACATACAGCAGCCGCAGAAAGTGCCAAATTTCAGTGGTGGTACCCACGGTGGACTTGCGCCCACCACGCGACAAACGCTGCTCGATAGCCACGGTGGGCGGAATACCGTAAACCGCATCCACTTCGGGCCGACCAGCAGGCTGCACAATGCTTCGCGCATAGGCGTTCAGACTTTCCAGGTAACGGCGTTGCCCTTCGTTGAACAAAATATCAAACGCCAAGGTGGACTTACCGGAACCGCTGACACCGGTCACCACATTGAACTGCCCACGCGGTATGTCAACGCTCAAGCTCTTTAAGTTGTGCTCTTTGGCGTGAACGATGCGAATAGCATTGCTGATTTCGGGTCGCGACACAGCCGCATACTTCGCAACCGTCTCGTTCACCGCATGGACTTGCCCCATGCTTTGCTCGTAGTCGCGCAAGGCTTGCCCAGTGTGCGAGGTGGGATGTTCACGCAAAGTTTCGGGCGAAC
This sequence comes from Comamonadaceae bacterium, assembly GCA_027490485.1. Taxonomy (GTDB): domain Bacteria; phylum Pseudomonadota; class Gammaproteobacteria; order Burkholderiales; family Burkholderiaceae_C; genus Limnohabitans. Next base: position 3,444 of record JAIXYA010000279.1, on the reverse strand, counting down.
CTTCAGCCACCAACAAACCACCGCCTTCGCCGCCTTCAGGCCCCAGATCGATCAGCCAATCGCTGGAGCGAATCACATCCAAATTGTGTTCAATGACGATCAGGGAGTGTCCTGCTTCCAACAAGCGACGCAATGCCCGCATCAGCTTGGCGATGTCTTCAAAGTGCAAGCCGGTGGTGGGTTCATCAAATAAAAACAAAGTGCCTTTGCGAGCCGTGGCTTGTCGGCTAGAGGATGCCGACTTTGCCGCCTCCGCCAAGAATCCTGCCAACTTCAAGCGCTGTGCTTCACCACCGCTGAGCGTGGGCACGGGTTGACCCAAGCGTACATACTCCAAGCCCACATCCACAATGGGTTGCAAAGCGCGTATCACCTCGCGGTCATTGGCAAACAGTTGAGCGGCTTCGCTGACGGTCAGTGCCAGCACATCAGCCACATTCAAAAAATAATTGGAATCTGACCCCGATTTTTTGCGTTCAATTTTGACTTCGAGGATTTCGGGGCGGTAGCGCTGTCCGTTGCAATCGGGGCAACGCAAATAGACGTCGCTCAAGAACTGCATCTCCACATGCTCAAAGCCCGAACCGCCACAGGTGGGGCAACGGCCATCGCCACCGTTGAAGCTGAACTTGGACGCGGTGTAACTGCGCTGACGCGACATCGCGGTGTTGGCAAAAATCTCGCGAATGGCGTCCCATGCGCCCACATAGCTCACCGGGTTAGAGCGTGCGGTTTTGCCAATGGGTGACTGGTCGACAAACACCACATCGCTTAAGTGATCAGCACCCAGCAAGCGGTCATGCGCACCAGCACCGTCCGTACTCTTGCCGAAGTGACGTAGCAAGGCAGGTGCCAAGATGTCTTGTATCAAGGTGGATTTACCCGAACCGCTGACGCCGGTGACAGTGACCAAACGCTGCAAGGGGAACTCGATGCTCAGGTCTTGCAAATTGTGTTCTCGCGCACCCTCCAAGATCAACCGTGGCGTGCTGTCAGTCACCAAACGCTTCAAGCCTAGGCCCACTTGCTTGCGAGCGCCCAAATAGTCGCCAGTCAAGGTGTTGGCACTTTTGAGTTGTTGTGGTGTTCCATCAAACACCACTTGCCCACCCCGCTCACCTGGACCTGGCCCCATGTCCACAATGCGGTCCGCTGCCAGCATCACCGCAGGGTCGTGTTCGACCACCACCAAGGTGTTGCCGGCATCGCGCAAGCGCAACATGGCTTGGGTGATACGGTGCATATCGCGGGGGTGCAAACCAATACTGGGTTCATCCAGAACAAACAAGGTGTTCACCAAGGAGGTGCCCAAGGCGGTGGTCAGGTTGATCCGCTGCACTTCGCCGCCACTCAAGGTACGGCTTTGTCGGTCAAGGCTTAAGTAACCCAAGCCCACATCGCAGAGGTATTTCAAACGGGTGCGAATTTCTTCGAACAACAAATGCAAGGCCTGCTGCTCGGCTTGTGCATGGGCGGTCAGCGAGTCGTCATGGGCCATGTGTTCGAAAAACACCCGCAAGCGGTCAATCGGCAACAGCATCAAATCGTGCAAACACAAACCAGGCAAGCTTTCCAACTGCCCCCGCTGCCACGCCACACCTTGGGGCATGAAGCGTTTTGCGTCAGGCATGGCGGCTTTGGCACTGGCCATGCTGCCAATGCGCCACAACAGGCTGTCGGTTTGCAAACGTGCGCCGCCACAGTCGCCACACAGCGTGTAACTGCGGTACTTGGATAGCAAGACACGTATGTGCATCTTGTAGGACTTGGTTTCAAGGTATTCAAAGAAGCGCTTGATGCCATACCACTGCTGGTTCCATTTGCCATTCCAGTTGGGTGAGCCTTGGATCACCCATTGGTGTTGCTCGGGGGTGAGTTTGTTCCAAGGTGTGTCACGCGGTATGCCAGCGCTTTCCGCATGTCGCATCAAATCGTCTTGGCACTCCTGCCAAGCCGGTGTTTGAATGGGTTTGATCGCACCCATGCGCAGCGTGAGTTTGTCGTTGGGAATGACCAAGCCGTAGTCCACACCAATGACGCGGCCAAAGCCTTTGCATTTGGGGCAAGCGCCTGCGGGCGAGTTGAAGGAAAACATCGAAGGCGTGGGGTCGCTGTAACGCACATCGCTGGCCGGACAATGCAGTCCGGTTGAAAAACCAAAGGCTTCGCCCTTGGACTCGGCGTCCGCGTCTGCCGCCATGCGGTAGGCGGTCATGCGACCGCTGCCACGCTGCAAAGCCACCTCGATGGCTTCCATCACCCGCGAAGGTTCGGCGCTTTGCACCCGAAATCTGTCAGCCGCCACGTCCAACACCTGAGGGTCATCCTTGGCTTTGCCAGCTCGCTGGGTATGCACACGGCTAAAACCACTGGCGCTCAACCATGCTTGCAACTCATCTGCAGTGGTGTTGGCCGGCAACTGCACAGGAAAGGTGATGACCCAGCGCGGGTCGCCCACACTCAAGGCTTGCAGCTGCGCAAAAATCGTTTGAGGGTTGTCATGTTTGACGGCCTCGGCGGTCTGCTTGTCAAACAACTGTGCCGCCCGTGCGAACAACAACTTCAAATGGTCATTCAGCTCGGTCATGGTGCCAACCGTCGAGCGAGAGCTGCGCACCGGATTGGTTTGGTCAATGGCAATCGCCGCTGGCACACCATCGACCTTGTCCACCGCCGGTCGGTCCATGCGGTCTAAAAACTGTCGCGCATATGCGCTGAAGGTTTCCACATAGCGCCGCTGCCCCTCGGCATACAAGGTGTCAAACACCAAGCTGGACTTGCCCGACCCACTGGGGCCGGTGAACACGGTCAATTCACCCGTGTGGATATCGATGTCGATGTTTTTGAGGTTGTGCTGGCGAGCGCCTCGGATACGTATCAGGCCTTGTGTCATCCCGCCATTATTCCCCGAGGTAAGCAGCCCTCACCTTGGGGTCGTGCAAAAGGGTTTTAGCCTCCCCTTGCATGCTGATGTGGCCCGACTCCATGACGTAAGCGCGTTGGGCGATTTTGAGGGCGCGGCTGGCGTTTTGCTCCACCAGCAACAAAGTGACGCCCATGGAAGCCACTTCTTGGATGACTTCAAAGATTTTGTCCACCATCAAGGGCGACAAACCCATGGAGGGCTCGTCTAACAACAACACCTTGGGGCGGCTCAGCAGCGCACGTCCCATGGCCAGCATTTGCTGCTCACCCCCCGACAAAGTACCGGCCAACTGCGTGCTGCGCTCTTTCAAGCGCGGAAACAAGGTAAACACCCGCTCCACATCAGCAGCAATGCCGTCTTTGTCGTCGCGCAGATACGCGCCCATTTGCAGGTTTTCCAAGATGCTCATGCGGGTGAACACGCCCCGCCCTTCAGGCACCATCACCAAGCCTTGCTTGACAAAGGCCCATGCACCTTGGCCTTCGATGTCTTTGCCCAAGTATTCAATGCTGCCCGAT
>JAIXYA010000161.1 GCA_027490485.1 Comamonadaceae bacterium | reverse complement strand
CGGTGCGCATCGAAGACGCGGTGAAAAAAGTGCTGGCCCAGTGCCTGCGCACCGGCGACATCTACAGCGAAGGCACGACCAAGGTGGGCACGGCTCAAATGGGCGATGCGGTGGTCAAGGCCTTGGGCTGAGGCAGATTTACCCGCTAGAATGCCGACCCATGACTTTCATGCACTACTTTTTTATGAACAACAACCGCGCCGCTCAGGCCGCGGTTGAAGTGCGTGCGGTCACCATCACAACGACAACCACCAAGGGCTAAGTAGCTCTGGTTCGTCGTGCCCTACCCGGCCAGACGAGCCGGGGGTCAAAATCACTTTTGATTGAAAGGGCAACACAATGAAAAAAATAGGAAATCGCGTCGGGCTTGTGGGCTGGCGTGGCATGGTCGGCTCGGTCTTGATGGACCGCATGCAAGCCGAAAAAGACTTCGACTTGATCGAGCCCGTGTTTTTCTCCACCTCCAATGCGGGTGGCGTTGCGCCTGCCATGGCGAAAAACGAAACCAAGTTGCTCGATGGCCACGACATTGATGCACTCAAGGCCTGCGACATCATCATCACTTGCCAAGGGGGTGACTACACCTCTGAGGTGTTCCCCAAGCTGCGCAGCGCGGGTTGGAAGGGCCACTGGATTGATGCCGCGTCGACCTTGCGCATGAAAGATGACGCCATCATCATCCTCGACCCGGTGAACCTGCCGGTGATCGAAAACGCCCTTGCAAAAGGCGGCCTCAATTGGGTGGGCGGCAATTGCACCGTGAGTTGCATGCTCATGGGCGTGGGTGCGCTGTACAAAGCCGGTTTGGTGGAATGGATGAGCACCCAAACCTACCAAGCAGCCTCAGGCGGCGGTGCCGCCCATATGCGCGAATTACTGACCCAATTTGGCAGCGTACATGCCGAAGTCAAAGACCTGCTGAACGACCCCAAAAGCGCGATTTTGGAGATCGACCGCAAAGTCATTGCCAAACAAAGGGCACTTTCTGCCGCTGAAACCGAAAACTTTGGCGCACCTTTGGGTGGCTCGCTCATCCCTTGGATCGACAAAGATTTAGGGCTGGGCAAACACGAAGGCGACGCGTTCTGGGGCACCAGCCGCGAAGAGTGGAAGGGCATGGCTGAGGCCAACAAAATTTTGGGCCAAGGCCCAGGTTTTGCCGAAGCTGCAGTACCTGTTGACGGCTTTTGCGTGCGCATTGGCGCCATGCGCTGCCACAGCCAAGCACTCACTTTCAAACTCAAAAAGAACGTGCCCATCGCCGATATCGAGGCCATGATCGCGGCCGACAACGAATGGGTGAAGGTCGTTCCCAACCACCGCGAAGACACTTTGCAACACCTCACCCCCGTGGCGGTGACCGGCACCATGAACATTCCCGTTGGACGCATTCGCAAAATGACGTTTGGGCCTGAGTATGTGGGCGCATTCACCATCGGCGACCAGTTGTTGTGGGGTGCTGCAGAACCATTGCGGCGTATGTTGAGAATTTTGTTGAAAGCCTGAAATTCAATAAAAAGCGCTCATTTCCATTATGATGAGCGCTTCTTAGGCCGCACGAAAACTAAACCTATGCATCAGCTGATAAAAATGCCCCGCACTTTGCGTTGCTTAGTAAGTATTTTTCTAGTGGTTTCAACTGGTCATGCAATGGCCCTGCAACTGGGTCGCCCGCAAATCCAATCCAAGTTAGGTGAGCCTCTCAAGCTAGAAGTTCAGGTCAGTGATTTGTCTGCGCAAGAAGCCCAAGAGTTTCAAGCCAACTTGGCCAATGCCACGGTTTACCAAGCAGCCAAAATTGATCGGGTTGGAGGACTAGACAATGTGCGCATCACCTTGGTACGAAAAAGTGATGATCTGTATTTGCTGCAATTTCAAGGTGCAGAAGCCATCAGCGAACCCTATGTGGACTTGCTGCTTGAATTTCGCTGGGCATCGGGCCGCGCCTATCGCAACTTAGGTTTTCCGCTAAGCAATGGCCAAGCTCCTGAGCCCACCGCTGTGGCCAGCAATGACACACCGGCTGCCAACAGCTTGCCCCCTTTGCCGCTGGACAAGCCGGCCCCTGTGGCTGTCCCGCCCCGTCCAGCGCCTTTGCCCTCGCCCGCCAAAGCCGAGCCCAAGCCCAAAATTGAGAAACCTGTCGCGGAAAAACCAGCGGCTAAAAAACCAGAGTCTGGCGTTCTCACCAAGGCTGGCGACACCATCGAAGTGGTGCGAGGCGACACCGCCAGCAAATTGATGATGACGCACTCTGTGGGCGGCGATGTGTCGCTTGACCAAATGTTGATGTCTTTGCTGCGTAACAACCCCAAAGCCTTCGTCGACAACAACGTCAACCGCCTCAAAGCTGGTGTGCTCATCACCCTTCCCACCGAAGAAGAGGCAGCCTCCATCGACCGCAAACAAGCGCGTGAAGATATTCGCTTGCAGGCCTTGGACTTTGACGCTTACCGTACCCAGTTGGCTGGCCAAGTCGGTAAATCCAAATTGGCTGACGCCAACGAGCGTGAATCCAAAGGTGGCTTAAAAGCGCAGGTTGACAACAAAGCGCAAAAGTCAGCTGACCAGCTGACGCTGAGCAAGCCAGGAGAAGCAGACGCTGACAAAGTCAAACAAAATTTGGAGTCTGAACAGGCTGCACAACGCAACCAAGAGGTCGCCAAAAACGTCACTGAGCTGGACGCTATCTCTAAAGCTGCTGGCAAGATGCAAGATGGCCTGTCTTCCAGCATGCCCAACTTACCTGCGGGTGCACAAGATTTTGTGACCTTCCTCAAGCGCTATATGTTTGAGTTGATTGGTCTTATCGCCGTCATCGCTGCCGTTTTGGTAAGCATCTCTTTGTGGCGGGACAAACGGCGTCAGCAACCCCATCCCGATGGAGACGATACCGATCTCGACTTCAAAACCGGT
>JAIXYA010000059.1 GCA_027490485.1 Comamonadaceae bacterium | reverse complement strand
TACATCACCAAACCTTTTTCAACCCAAGAACTGCTTGCTCGTATTCGTGCTGTCTTGAGACGACGAACGCCTGAGCAAGCCACTGACAGCGTCACCATCGGTTGTTTACGCCTTGATGGCGCTACACATCGTGTGACCGTCAATGACATTCCCATCAAGATTGGCCCTACCGAATTTAAGTTGCTCAATTTCCTGATGCACCATTCGGAACGCGTACATACCCGTTCACAATTATTAGACAAAGTCTGGGGAGACCACGTCTTTATCGAGGAACGAACTGTTGACGTCCACGTCAAACGGTTACGAGAGGCTTTAGGCGTGGCAGGATTGATGGTGGAAACTGTGCGTGGAACAGGCTACAGACTTACTGGCCAAGTGCAACCAGAAACCATTACCCAGCAACGGTAAGACCTATACGGTCTGGACCTGCGTGTTCGCCGTGCAGTGCTAGTATCGGTAAACATGATTTCACGCCTGTTTATTTTTTTATTTCTAAACCTTCTGGGTTTTCTTTGTGGGTTTTTCATTCCTCATGGACTTGGCGCTTGGCAAGGCGCGTGCCTGGGCATTCTCTTCGTTTCGTTGTCTCTCTATCTCATTGACATATGGCGTTCGCTTGTCTTTCTTGGCTGGGTTCGCTCTAAAGATATTCTTAATCCGCCAAATCAATCGGGTATTTGGAGTGAGTCAGCAGACCGTGTAAGACGCTTGTTCCGGCAAAAAACCCTGGAATTAAAGTCAAGCGATGAAAGTTTGCGTCAATTTTTATCCGCGATACAAGCCTCACCCAACGGGGTTGTTTTACTAGACACTGAATGGCATATCGTTTGGTCCAACCGGACTGCATCTCAACATTTGGGTATTGATCCAGAAAAAGATGTATTTCAACTAATTGGCTATTTGCTTCGCAACCCTGCTTTCAGTGCGTATGCCCGTTCGAGCCTTTATGACAAAGAAATTGTGATCGAAGGGCGTGAGAATCGATCTGATCACCCCCAAAAAATTGCAGTTCAAGTGTTTCCCTATGGCGATGGCCGTAAATTGCTTTTATCACGGGATATCACTGCCCTTGAGCAAGCCGAGGTGATGCGTCGCGATTTCGTGGCCAATGTGTCTCACGAAATTCGAACACCTTTGACAGTTTTGATGGGCTTTGTTGAAACCATGCAAAACTTAAAATTGAGTGAAATTGAAATACAAGATTTCTTAAAGTTAATGTCACAGCAAGCACTGCGGATGCAAACGTTGGTGCAGGACTTGTTGACCTTGTCGCAACTAGACGGTAGCCCATTGCCCAGTGAGACTGAGTGGCATGATTTTGATTCGCTCTGGCGGAGTTGCTATCAAGAGGCCAAGGGCTTAATGCATGTCCTCAATCAAAGGGATGGGTCGAGTCACACACTTCAATTTGATTTGCCTGAAGATTTGCAAGCGCATCAGATCTCAGGTTCCTTGGATGAAATAAAAAGTGCTTTTACCAACCTTGTCAGTAACGCGCTTCGCTATACCCCTAGTGGGGGGGCAGTAACGGTCTCTTGTTCGCACAAGAATGAACATTTTGAATTCAGCGTCAAAGACACAGGTTTTGGTATTTCACCAGAACATGTGCCCAGGCTTACCGAGCGGTTTTACCGAGTTGACCGAAGCAGATCTCGCGATACGGGCGGGACAGGTTTAGGCTTGGCCATTGTCAAGCATGTGATTCAAAGACATGGCGGACACTTGCGCATTGAGAGCAAGTTGAATCTCGGCTCGTGCTTTACCTTGGAGTTTCCAAATTCAAGGTTCAGACGCAAATCGATTTAACTTCATCCTCAACAAAATCAGCAAAAATAGGCTGACAAAAGTCAATGCAGTGCTGCTAGACAACCAAAATGCTGAAGGTGATTGGAAAAAAATAACGTCATATTCATAAGCCAGCATAAAGCCACCGCCTAGCCCTAATCCCCACAACATGCAACTGTAAATAATGAAGGGCATAAATACAACTTTCAAGCTTCTTAGAACAAAGAAGCATATGGTCTGTATGGCATCAAAAAAATGGTAAAGGGCGACGAGGCCAATCAGCTCAGAGGTAAGTTGGATCACACTCGGGTCTTTGACATAAATATGGGCGATTTCCTTGTGCCCCAACCATACTAAGCCAGTCAATACGAAAGCGGTGATAAATAGGAGTTCAAAACCCGAACGGACACTTTGCTTCATCATTTCAACATTTTTTGCGCCTATCCAATAACTGGCTCTGGCACTTGTCGCAATCGAGAATGACAAAGGCACCATGTAGAGCAGTGCTGCTAAATTGGCTGCTACTTGATGGCTTGCTGAGGCCGAGGTTCCCAATCTGGCAATGAATAAGGCCATCATGGTGAAGGAAGTAACCTCCACGGTCACACTCAAGCCGTTAGGTATCCCCAATCTTGTGATGTGGCCAATGTCCTTCAGCTTGGGTGGGTAGAGTTTTTTCCAAATCCCATAGGGTTGAAAGACCGCACTGTTTTTCAGTAACCAAAGACTGATAAACAACATGCCGAAGTTGACCATCACGGTTGCCAACGCACATCCTTGCAAGCCCCTGGGTTCCAGC
>JAIXYA010000254.1 GCA_027490485.1 Comamonadaceae bacterium | reverse complement strand
GTGAGATTGCTTCGGGGCTGAAGCCCCTCGCAATGACGACTTAGGAAATCACCACCGCCGCGCCATTACCCTTATCAGCAATCACGCCAATGCGGTACACCTGCTCACCCAAATCCGCCAAAGTCTTGGCGCAAGCATCAGCGGCTAAGGCGTCCAGCACCAAGACCATGCCAATGCCGTTGTTGAAGGTGCGGCACATCTCAGGCTCGTCAATGCCCGCCGTGGTTTGCAGCCAGGTAAACAATTCTGTACGCGGCCAGCTGGCACGTTGTAGGTGCGCGGCGCAGTGGTCCGGCAGCACGCGGGGAATGTTCTCGGTCAAGCCGCCGCCGGTGATGTGCGCCAGTGCTTTGATGGGGTGGGCTTTCAACGCCGCCAACACCGACTTCACATACAGCCTTGTGGGTGCCATCAGCGCCTGTTTGAAGGGCTGGCCGTCCAAGGTGGCGGGCAAATGGGCAGCCGCTCTGTCAATGCATTTGCGCACCAAGCTAAAGCCATTGGAGTGCACGCCGCTGGACGCCAAGCCCAGCACCACGTCGCCGGGCTTCACATCCTTGCCCGTCAAAATCAGCGACTTTTCCACCACGCCCACCGCAAAACCCGCCAAGTCGTATTCACCAGCAGGGTACATGCCGGGCATCTCGGCGGTTTCGCCGCCAATCAGGGCGCAGCCCGACAGCTCACACCCCTTGGCAATGCCGCCCCCCACCGCCGCGGCTGTGTCCACGTCAAGCTTGCCGCAGGCGAAGTAATCGAGGAAAAACAGCGGTTCGGCCCCTTGCACCAGCACGTCATTCACGCTCATGGCCACCAAGTCAATGCCCACGGTGTCGTGCATATGCCATTCAAAAGCCAACTTCAGCTTGGTGCCCACGCCATCGGTGCCACTCACCAACACCGGTTCTTTGTAATTTTTGGGTACTTCAAACAAAGCGCCAAAGCCGCCAATGCCCGCTAAAACGCCATCACGCATGGTTTTTTTGGCCAAGGGCTTGATGCGTTCAACCAAGGCGTCGCCTGCGTCAATGTCAACGCCTGCGTCTTTGTAGGAAAGGGGTGTGTTCATAAAGGGGAGGGCGCCAATGCGCTAAAGGGTGGGGTCGATAGAATGGCGCATTCTAAATGCCGGGTCTCTCACCAGCTGATGTCTTCCTCCCCTGATTACCGACTCTATGCCGCTTGGCTGGCCATTGCGGCGGCAGTGGCATTCGTGTTGTGGTGGTTGCTGCCGGTTTTGACGCCTTTTTTAATCGCTGCCGTCATGGCCTATGTGCTGTCGCCGGTGGTGCAACGTTTGCAGCAGTGGCTGGGCGAGGGCTTCCCTAAAAGCCTGTTGGTGCTGGTCTGCGAAACCGCTTTCATCGGAATCTTGCTGGCAGTAGTGGCCTTGGTGGTGCCGGTGCTGTTCAAAGAAGCGGCTCGCATCCAAATGCAATTGCCACAGTTGCTCGACGAGCTGAAAACCCATCTTGAACCTGTGTTGCTGAGCTGGGGCTTCCCCATAGAACTCGATGCCCAAGGGCTGAAAGCGTGGCTGGCAAAAAACGCCGATGGCCTGTCTGACAGCGCCTTGACCTCTGTGATGGCGTCGCTTCGCATCGGTGGCAGCGTGGCTTTGGCGGTGGTGGGCAATTTGGTGCTGATTCCCGTGGTGCTGTACTACTTGCTGATGGACGGCCATGTGGCTTTGTCGCACCTGCGCCAATGGGTGCCTGTGCATGCCCAGTCCACGGTAGACGGTTTTGTGCAAGAGGCTGACAGCGTCTTGGGCGAATACATGCGTGGCCAGTTGTCGGTGATGCTGATCTTGGCGGCGTATTACGTCATTGGCCTGTCCTTGTTTGGTTTGTCGGTGGCCTGGCCCATCGGCATCTTCACCGGCTTGGCGATGTTTGTGCCTTATGTGGGCTTTGGTGTCGGCTTGTTGTTGGCTGCTTTGTCAGGCTTTTTGGAAATGGCACCCATGCAAGCCACCCTGATGTTGGTGGTGGTGTTTGGCGTGGGCCAGTTGTTCGAAAGCTTTGTGCTCACGCCGCGTTTGGTGGGTGAACGCATCGGTTTGCATCCCCTGGCGGTGATTTTTGCCTTGCTAGCGTTTGGCCAACTGCTGGGCTTTGTCGGTGTGTTGATGGCCTTGCCTGCCAGCGCGGTGCTGTTGGTGGCTTTGCGCCGATTACGAGAGCGCTACATGGCAAGTCGTCTGTATGCAGGCTAACCGGGTATGAGGCAAATTGCGTTGGACATCGGTGTGGATGTCGGCCCCACTTTGTCCAATTTCGAACCCGGCCACAACGCTGCGGCCTTGGAGCATTTGCAACTTTGGCTGGCAGGCGCCACCCGTTCCCCCGTGCCTACCTACCTGTGGGGCGAGCAAGGTTGCGGCAAAAGCCACTTGCTGGCAGCCGTGGCGCAGGCCATCACCTCGCAAGGCCACAGCGTGGGTTGGCTGGACGCGAGCATCAGCGAACCCAGTGCCTTTGACACCCAATGGGATGTGGTGTTGATGGACGATGTTCAGGCTTACAGCGCGGTGCAGCAACATGCGGCCTTCAACTGGTTTGTGCATGCCGCCACACCAGGTTCTGCGCGTCAACCTTGGGTGCTGGCAGCCGGTTTGTTGCCGCCGCAAGACCTGCCTTTGCGTGAAGACTTGCGTACCCGCTTGGGCTGGGGCCATGTGTTTCATCTGCAGGTTTTGGGTGAAAACGAACGCCGTGCGGTCTTGGTGCGTCATGCGCATGCGCTGGGCATGACCTTGAACACCGATTTGCTGGACTATTTGCTCAGCCGCTTTAGCCGCGACTTGGGGCATTTGATCGACCTGCTGCACCGCTTGGATGCGTTTGCTTTGCAAACCCAACGCCCCCTCACCATCCCTTTGCTTCGAGCCATGCTCGATGAAAGTTAAGCCCATGAAACTGGCTTTATTTGACCTTGACCAAACCTTGTTGCCGCTGGACTCCGACCAATCCTGGGGTGAGTTCACCTTGGGTTTGGGCTGGGCTGACCCGCACACCTTCAAGCAGCGCAACGATGGGTTTTATGCCGACTACAACGCCGGTTGTTTGGACATCCATGCTTATGTGCGGTTTGCCACCGAAGCGATCAGGCAACACGGCATGGCCGCAGCCCATGAAGCGCATGCGCAATTCATGCAAAAAGTGATTCAGCCTGCCATCAAGCCCCAAGCCCTTGCATTGGTAGAGGCGCACCGCGCCCAAGGTGACACCTTGGTGATGGTGACCGCCACCAATGAATTTGTCACCACCCCCATCGCCCAAGCCTTTGGCATGGATGTGCTACTGGCAGTGCAGTTGGTGCGGGACGTTGATGGCAACTTCACCGGCGAGATTGACGGCACACCCACTTTGCGCGAAGGCAAAGTCACCCGGGTGAACCAATGGTTGCAAGCCCAAGGCTTGAGCCTGTCCGAGGTCCACGCCACATTTTACAGCGACTCCATGAACGACTTGCCCTTGCTTGAAAAAGTCGATGTTCCCGTGGTCACCAATGGCGGTCCGGCCCTTAAACACATCGCCCAAGAACGCGGGTGGCGTATCCTCGACCTTTTCGAGACTTCATGATCAGCAAAATCATCAACCGTTTGATGGGCAAGTCCAGCCCCAAACCTACCCCCAAGTTTGGGCAGCGCCGCGTCATCAGCGAACAGGTCCATGGCATTGACCACACCTTGGTCGACGAACGCGCCATGAACGTGGTGCGCACCTTGCAAGAGCGTGGCTTTGAAGCCTATATCGTGGGCGGCGCGGTGCGTGACTTGCTGGTGGGCTTGAAACCCAAAGACTTCGATGTGGCCACCAACGCCACACCTGAAGAAGTGAAAGCGTGTTTTCGGAGAGCTTTCATCATCGGGCGGCGTTTTCGTATCGTTCACGTGGTGTATGGCCGAGGCCGCGAACATGAGGTGATCGAGGTCTCCACCTTCCGAGCCTACCTTGACAGCAACGATGCCGAGCAGGTCAGCGGCAATGAACGCACCAGCAAAAAAGCCCTCTCCAACATGACCCATGCGGTGGACGCCAGTGGGCGTGTGTTGCGCGACAACGTTTGGGGCCCGCAAGAAGAAGATGCAGCGCGGCGTGACTTCACCGTCAACGCCATGTACTACGACCCCTTGACCGGTGACGTGATCGACTACCACCATGGCTTGGAAGACGGCAAGAAACGCGTCTTGCGCATGATCGGCGACCCCGCCGCCCGTTACCGCGAAGACCCTGTACGCATCATCCGCGCCGTGCGTTTTGCGGCCAAGTTAAACAACCTAGGTTTCAAAATTGAGCCGCGTACTGCCAAGCCCCTGAAGGCCTCGGTGGGCTTGCTGGCCGATGTGCCGCAAAGCCGTTTGTTTGACGAAATGCTCAAGCTTTTGCAAACCGGCCACGCACTGGCCAGCATTGAGCAACTCAAAACCTTAGGCATGGCCAGTGGCATTTACCCGCTGTTGGATGTGGTGGTCGAGCGGGTGGAATCCGAATTTGTGCATGCCGCTTTGCAAGACACCGACCGCCGCGTAGGCGAGGGCAAACCGGTTGCACCCAGCTTTTTGCTCGCTTGCGTGTTGTGGGCCGATGTACGCGAAGGCTGGCAGCTTCGCAGTGCCGAGATGCCCACCTTTCCCGCCTTGCAAGAAGCCATCGAAGACGTGTTCAATGCCCGCATTGGCGATGTGTCAGGACGGGGCAAATTGGCAGGCGATATGCGCGAAATTTGGACCATGCAACCGCGTTTTGACAAACGCAGCGGCAGCGCCCCGTTTGGTTTGGTCGAGCAAGCGCGGTTTCGTGCCGGATTCGATTTCATGCGACTGCGTGCGGAAGTGGGCGAGATCGACGAAGAACTGGCCGATTGGTGGGAAACCTTCAGCACCGCCAGTGACGATACCCGCGCAGACATGCTGCAATCGGTAAAACCTGCGCCGCGTGCGGTCAAGGCCGATGGCACACCGGTGGCTCGCAAGCGCCCACGGCGTAGACGCAAGCCTGCCGGCAGTGGCCCCAGCACCGGTGGTGACACAGCAGCGTGAACCCGTCAGTGCCGTTGTGGCACTGGGCTCGAATTTGGGTGACGCCGCGTCCACCCTGCGCCAAGCCTTGGCAGACATCGCCGCATTGCCCCACACCCAACTGCTGCAAGCCTCGCCTTTGCTTAGCAGCGCACCGCTGGACGCCGATGGCCCTGCGTATGTCAACGCCGTGGCTCGCCTTGAAACCCGACTCAACGCGGTTGAGCTGTTGCAAGCTTTGCAGGATTTGGAAAACGCCGCAGGCCGCACCCGTGACTATCACCACGCACCTCGCACCCTGGATTTAGATCTGCTGTTTTATGGCGAAGCGCAGATGCAAAGCGATTTTTTATGCTTGCCCCACCCGCTTTGGGCGCAACGCGCTTTTGTGTTGCTGCCACTGCAAGTGGTCTGCCCCGAGAAGGTGACG
>JAIXYA010000188.1 GCA_027490485.1 Comamonadaceae bacterium | reverse complement strand
ATACCGCTATTTTGACCATGAAAGCCTTGAACCAATATGGCTTGAACATCCCCACTTTTGGCATCACCTATTTAGGGGCACCCCAAATGTTTCAAAGCATGGGCGCACAAGCTGCGGCGAACTACAAGTTCATCAGTTGCTTTACCCCAGGTGGCGTGGACCAAACCGCTGGCAACAAAGCCATGTCAGCGTATGCCGATAGCATTGGCCGCGGCGATATGAAACAAGACATCAACTATGTTGCAGGTTGGGTAACAGGCCAAATGGCGACCGAGGTCTTGACCAAGTTGGGAAAGAACCCCACACGTGCCCGATTGATTGAATCCATGTCCAAAGGATTTACCGTCAACAGCCAAGGCTTGGCTGCACCATTTACTTACACAGCTTCCAACAACACCGGACCGGCGGTGTTCAAGTTGTTTGGCTTTGATTTTGCGGCCAACAAATTCAAGTCCTACGGTGATTTTGCTGACTACGAAAAATACACCCGCTGATTCGATTCACATAACCAAAGCGAAACCCACCATGTTTGAACAAGTTTTTTTCAGCGGATTGGCCTTAGGCAGTATTTATGGCCTTGTAGCCTTGGGTTTTGCCGTTATTTTCAAAGCCACAGATGTGTTCAATTTTGCACAGGGCATGTTCGTGGTCTGTGGGGCTTATCTGGCAGTGACAGCGATTTCCATCTTGCAACTGCCTTTTCCACTGGCCATTGTTTTCATCGTTGGGGCAGCCGCCTTGTTGGGGGTCTTGATCCATATGGCGCTGATCCAGCCCTTGCTAGGGCGGCCCATGCTGTCGGTCATCATGCTGACCATTGCCTTGTCGATTGCCTTACGCGCTTTGATTGAAATGATCTTTGGTCCCCAGGGCCGATCTTTGACCACGCCCATGCCCACGGGTGTGCTGATGCTGGGCAGCGTACGTATTTCCTATTTGCATCTGACGGCAGCCTTGGTCAGCTGGGCTTGCATGGCGGGTTTTGGTTTGTTTTTCCGTTTCACCTCGGTGGGCTTGCTGATGAGGGCGTCGGCCGACAGCCATGAAGCAGCCGTGGTTTCGGGTGTGAATGTCAACACCATGAACCGCTTGGCCTGGGCGATAGGCAGCACCTTGGCCGCCGTGGGTGGCTTATTTTTAGGGCAATTGCAAATTGCCTCCACCGAACTAGAGGGGATTGGTTTGTTGGCCTTACCAGCTGTGGTGATTGGGGGCATGCAAAGCATCCCTGGTGCCATTGTGGGGGGCTTGTTGGTGGGCATCATCGAGCAGATGGCCTCTACTTACATATCACCCAAGTCCAGCGATATTGTGATTTACGTGCTGCTGTTGCTCATCCTCTTGGTGCGTCCTTGGGGCTTGTTTGGGCAAAAAGAGCTGGGACGCGTTTAAGCGAATGCCTTACATATGAATACCACAACCTCCCAACCACCCGCCACCAACTTCAGCGCTTGGGTTTGGCTGATTTTCTGGGCCGGTGCTTTGGCCTATTTGCCCACACTGTTGACGGAACGTGCTTTGTTTGGCATGGCTTTGTCCAACACGCAATTGCTGAATTTAGGCCTCACCCAAATCAACCTGATGCTGATCTCTATGTTGGGCGCACTGTCCTTGAATTACCTGACGGGTTGCGCTGGTTTGATCTCGATAGGACATGCTGCTTTTTTTGCCACGGGTGCCATGGCAGCAGCTATTTTTGACAACCAACTGGGTTGGCCTTTTCCATGGGTGTTGTTGGCCTGCGGTTTATCAGGTGCGTTGGTCGGTACCTTGGCTGGCTTGCCCTCTTTGCGGGTGCGTGGTTTGTATTTTGTGCTCTCGACATTGGCAGTTCATTACGTTGTGGCTTATGTTTTTTTGGAGTACCAATTTAAATTCTTTGACGTCGTCGGTATCCCGTATGCCGCACCGCGTATTGGTGATTTCGAGTTAAACACGCCGGTACGCTGGTACGCGTTTTTGTTGCCCTTGGTGGTCTTGGTCTATCTGGGTTTGAAGGCCAGCTTGCAAAGCCGTGAAGGCTTGGCCATGCAAGCCATGCGCGACCATGAATTGGCTGCCACTTCAGTGGGGGTGGACGTTCGAATCCTGCGCTTGAAGGCCTTTGGTTTGAGTTCAGCCATCGCATCTGTGGGCGGGGCGCTGTTTGCCTATTACCTGTCCAATGTCACCTCTGAGGCATTCAACATCAGCTTTGCCATCCAGTTCATCGCCATGATCATCATTGGTGGCATGGGTTCTTTGCCTGGTTCCTTGGTGGGTGCCGCCATTTGGTTGTTACTGCCCTCCATCATTGCCGGCCTGTCGCCTCAATCCAATGAGGACGGTGGCTTCATTGGCAAGATGCTGGTGGAAAACCGAGCCCAGTTGGTGCAACTGATTTTCAGTCTGCTGGTCATTGTGTTTTTGATTTTTGCACCAGACGGTGTTGCCGGTTTGGCGCGTAAATTGAAAAACCGAATAGCCGCTTGGAGGCAACGGTCATGAGTCTGGTTTTAGACATTCAGGGTTTGAGCGTGGCCTACAACCGCAAAGGCTTGGCCTTGGAAGACGTGCATATGCATGTGCCCAAAGGCGGCATCGTTGCCTTGTTGGGCGCCAATGGTGCGGGGAAAACCACGCTGATTCGTGCAGTAACTGGTTT
>JAIXYA010000022.1 GCA_027490485.1 Comamonadaceae bacterium | reverse complement strand
CCTTGCCGCTGCTTGCAAATTGGCCCATACGGGCGCGGCGCAAATGCACCAACAGCAAAGAAATGGCCGCAGGTGTGACACCCGAAATACGCGATGCCTGTCCCAAGGTTTCGGGCCGGTGTTTGTCCAGCTTTTGCCTGACCTCGACACTCAGTGCGCCTATGGCCAAATAGTCGAGGTTGGCTGGCAGGGCCATGTTTTCATAATGCGCTGCACGCTCTACCTCTTCGTTCTGGCGATCGATATAGCCGGAATATTTAGCAGCAATATCGATTTGCTCGATCACTGTTTCACGTGAAACAAGGTCCAAAGCGAGAATGTCTGCCGACTCAAAGCGCCCGCCATCCAAGCCCATCAGGGCGGCATAGGAAATTTCTGGTCGCCGCAGCAAATCCGCCAGGCTGTATTCGTGATCGATGGCCTTGCCCAAAACCCGCTCAGATTCCGCCGCAGCAAGGTTGGCGGGGCTGACCCACAAGGAACGAAGGCGCTCTGTTTCACGTGAAACAGCGTCACGCTTCCTGTTGAACTTATCCCACTGCTCGTCAGGAACCAGGCCCATTTGACGCCCAGCCTCGGTCAAGCGCATGTCTGCGTTGTCTTCCCTTAGCTTCAGACGGTACTCAGCGCGACTGGTGAACATACGGTAGGGCTCGACCACACCTTGGTTCACCAAGTCATCCACCAACACACCCAAGTAGGCTTCGTCACGCCTAGGCGTCCAGGCGGGAAGACCTTTGCATTGCAGCGCCGCGTTCGCGCCGGCATACAAACCTTGCGCGGCCGCCTCTTCATAACCGGTGGTGCCATTGATTTGACCAGCAAAGAACAAACCGTCGATTGCCTTGGTCTCAAAGCTACGCTTGAGTTCGCGAGAATCAAAAAAGTCGTACTCAATCGCATAACCAGGACGCAAGATGTGGGCGTTTTCCAAGCCCGCGATAGAGCGCACCAAAGCCAATTGAATATCAAAGGGGAGGCTGGTGGAAATACCGTTGGGGTAGTACTCGTCCGTGGTCAAGCCCTCGGGCTCTAAGAAAATTTGGTGGCTGGCTTTGTCGGCAAAACGGTTGACCTTGTCTTCCACGCTGGGGCAATAGCGCGGTCCCACACCATCAATCTTGCCGGTGAACATCGGGCTTCTGTCAAAGCCAGAGCGAATGATTTCATGGGTACGCTCATTGGTATGTGTGATCCAACAAGGCCGTTGTTCAGGGTGCATATCAGCGCGGCCCATGAAACTGAACACAGGCATTGGTGCAGATTCACCGCCCACCATGCCGTCACCGGCTTGTTCGCTACATTTAGAAAAATCGATGCTGCGCCCATCAATGCGGGGCGGGGTACCTGTCTTCAATCGACCCTGCGGCAAGCGCAGCTCTTTCAGGCGTGCAGACAATCGGCCAGCTGGCGGGTCACCCGCACGACCGGCCGCATAGTTGTCTAGGCCCACATGGATTTTTCCATCCAAAAACGTGCCCGCTGTGAGAACCACAGTCTTTGCACGAAAGCATATGCCCACTTGCGTGATAGCCCCTACAACCTTTGAACCCTCAAGCATCAGGTCGTCGACCGCTTGTTGGAAAAGCCACAAATTAGGCTGGGTTTCCAAGCGTCGACGTATCGCTGCTTTGTAAAGAACGCGGTCGGCTTGCGCTCGGGTGGCACGAACCGCAGGCCCTTTGGAGCGGTTCAAAATGCGGAACTGAATGCCCGCCATGTCGGTGGCCAAGGCCATCGCGCCGCCCATGGCATCGAGCTCTTTGACCAAATGGCCTTTACCAATACCGCCGATAGACGGGTTGCAGCTCATCTGTCCCAAGGTTTCAATATTGTGGGTGAGCAACAAAGTACGGCAACCCATGCGCGCAGCCGCCAACGCAGCCTCGGTACCCGCATGACCGCCGCCAACCACCAACACATCAAAACTGTCTGGATAAACCATGGCCACCTTGCTAAACGAATGATTTTATGCGCGGCCCCTCAATGACACAATGTGCGCCCAACACATACCTCAGCAGCAAAGCCTTTCAAGAAACACCGTCAACATGACCTGGACGCAGCAACTTATACCCACGGGCACACTTCGCGTCTGCATCAACTTAGGCAACGCCTTGCTCGCGCAACTCGAGCCAAACAGCCAAAAGCCAAAGGGCATAAGTGTGGAACTGGCACAGGCTTTGGCCAGACAACTCGGTGTTGAACTTCAAATGCAGTTGGTTCATACTGCCAAAGAGTCGGTGGCAGCGGTAGCCAAGCAAACGGCAGACATCGGTTTTTTTGCTATCGACCCCGCACGCGCCAAAGACATCGCATTCACCCAAGCCTATCTGCACATCGATGCCTGTTATGTGGTGCGCAAAGAAAGCGGCCTACACACTGTGCAAGAGATTGACCATACCAACAACCGCATCGTCGTGGGGCTTGGCAGTGCCTACGATTTATTCTTAAGCAGGCATATCCAAAAGGCTGAATTGGTCCGCGCAGCATCCACCCAAGAGGTGATGCCGGTGTTTTGGACGGAGGGCTATGAAGTGGCCGCAGGTCTGCAGCACGCCATGTCAGAAGAAGTGAAGCAGCACCCGCAGCTGCAAATTTTGTCTCCACCCTTCATGGCCATCGCGCAAGCCATGGGCTGTCACCCCAGCCATAACGATGAGGTGAAAGCTGGGCTACAAGACTTTCTGGAAAAACAAAAACCAGAGATTGCCGCGAGCATTGCCAAGCAAGGCTTAAGCGGCGTCAGACCTGCTTAAACGTCGATATTGCCTGCACGCAGGGCATTGGTTTCGATAAAGACGCGGCGGGGTTCAACCTCGTCGCCCATCAACATGGTGAATACCCGATCTGCCTCGATGGCATCGTCAATTTGCACACGCAACAAACGACGCACCGTTGGGTCCATGGTGGTTTCCCATAGCTGCGCAGGGTTCATCTCACCCAAACCTTTGTAACGTTGGCGAGAAGTGGCGTTTTCGGCTTGTCCAATCAACCACTTCATGGCTTGTCGGAAATCACCCACCTTTTCTTCTTTGCGACGCTCTCCATCACCACGCTCGATGCGCGCACCTTCACCCATCAAGTCGCGGAATGTGGCAGCAGCTTCAGCCAACGCAGCATAGTCAGCACCATGCACAAAGTCTTGGGTGATGACGCTGCTCTTGACATTGCCATGGTGATGGCGGCTCAGGCGCAAAATGGGTTTGTCGGTACGAACGTCAAACTCAGCGGCCACTTCAGAGCCGCTGCCAAGTTCTCGCAACTTGATTTGCAAAGCCGCTGCACAGGCCTGTGCTTGATCCAAACTGTCCAAGTTCAAAGCCACACCATCGGCCATGCCACGCAAAGCCTCGGCGTCCATGATGCTGCT
>JAIXYA010000272.1 GCA_027490485.1 Comamonadaceae bacterium | reverse complement strand
CAGTCTTATCAGAGACGGAAATCAGCGCTTTCATAGGATTCCTTTGTGTGCTTGCTTCAGTGCCAATAAGTTGATCACAGTAATTTGTGTTCAGTGAGCTTCTTGCGCAAGGTATTTCGATTCAAACCAAGCCACACCGCTGCGCGGGACTGATTGCCCTCGGCATGCTTCATAACGACATCCAATAAAGGTTTTTCCATCACCTGAATCATCATGGTGTGCAGCTGATCTGGGTCTTCTCCGCGCAGGTCTTTGAAGTAGACCTCTAAGCTATGGCGTACCGCTTCTTCTATTTGCTTTTTGCTCATTATGTTGTCTCCATCTCATTCGCAGATGCCGAATAGGTCAAGCGATCAGCCTGTTGCCCTATTACATCTAAAAAATCAGCAACTGCCAAGGACTGTTTGTGGCAGTCCTCTATTGCATTTAAATGTTGTCGAAATTCTGTCGCACCGGCTAGGCCTTGGACATACCAAGCAATATGCTTTCTGGCAGTTCGCACACCGGTAAAGCTTCCGTACAAACTGTAGTGCTCTTCCAAATGGTGCATCAACAAACGCTTAACCTCTGCCACCAAAGGGGACGCCAACAGCGTGCCATGGGCCAAGTAATGGTGTATCTCGCGAAATAGCCATGGTCGACCTTGCGCGGCACGACCGATCATTACAGCGTCTGCACCAGTGAGCTGCAGAACCTGTTGGGCTTTTTGCGGTGAATCAATGTCGCCATTGGCGACCACAGGAACAGTTACGGCTCTTTTAACTTGCGCAATGGTGTCGTATTCTGCTTGGCCCTTATAGCCTTGGTCACGCGAACGGCCATGGACGGTGATCATTTGTACACCGGCGGATTCAGCTTGCTCGGCCAAAGTAACTGCGTTGCGTTGATCGCAGCGCCACCCGGTGCGCATTTTCAAAGTGACAGGCGCACCATATGGCAAAGCAGCTTTAACGACTGCTTCAATGATGGACATCGCCAGAGCTTCGTCTTGCATCAAAGCCGATCCCGCCCATTTCTGACAAACTTTTTTCGCAGGGCAGCCCATATTGATGTCGATGATTTGAGCACCACGTTGTAAGTTGTAAGTTGCAGCCTCGGCCATCATCTCAGCGTCAGTGCCTGCAATTTGTACAGCGATGGGTCCACTTTCACCTGTGTGGTCAAGACGACGCGAAGTTTTCAAGCTGTCGCGAAGGTCTGCGCGTGACGTGACCATCTCTGAAACTGCATAAGCGGCACCCAGTTGCTTGACCAAATTGCGGTATGGCCTGTCTGTCACGCCAGCCATAGGGGCTGCAAAAACAGAATGGGGTAATACGTATTGACCGATATACATGAGATAGGTGGGTAGACAGGGGTGCTGAAAAACGAGGCACGATTCTAGCGGCGCTTCTAAGAATGAAACTCACGTTTACACTGAGAAAAGATGGAATATTTTTTTCAAAACCTATTGACAAATGTGGCCACACCCGAAATGGGATTGGTCGTTTTGTTTGTCTGCGCCATCTTGGCCGCAACCTTGCTGCCTTTGGGCTCTGAACCAGTGTTGTTGGCTTTGCTTGCGTTTTATCCCGATTTGCTTTGGCCCTCACTGCTGGTTGCCACGCTGGGCAATACCTTGGGTGGCGTCATAGGTTGGTGGATGGGCTACGGTGCAGAACGGTGGATGGCGAAACATTTGCACCAAGACCATGTGACCGTGCATATGCGCGCTTTAACTTGGCTAAAACGCATTGGCCCCCCAGCCTGTTTGGGGGCATGGCTACCCATCATTGGTGACCCATTGTGTGTGGTGGCTGGTTATTTGCGCCTGCCTTTGGTCCCTTGCGTGATTTACATGGCCATAGGCAAAGGCTTGCGCTATTTATTACTCATTTATGGTTGGCAATTTTTACTGCCTTTTATTCATGCCTAGGGACACACAGTGGTTCAAGAACTGAACAAAAAGTTCATCACATCGCCGTCTTTGACCACATACTCTTTACCCTCGGCGCGCATCTTGCCCGGATCTTTGGCGCCGTGCTCACCTGTGAACTGGATGAAGTCGTCAAAGGCAATGGTTTGGGCGCGGATGTAGCCCTTCTCAAAGTCAGTGTGTATCACGCCTGCGGCCTGCGGCCCCGTGTCGCCCACGCGGATGGTCCAGGCCCGCACTTCTTTCACACCGGCGGTGAAATAGGTATGCAGCCCCAGCAAGGTGTAGGCCGATCGGATCAAGCGGTTCAAGCCGGGCTCGGTTTGACCCAGTTCGGCCAAAAACATATCGCGGTCCTCGTCGCTCATCTCGCTCATCTCGGCCTCGAGCTTGGCGCAAATGGCCACCACGGGCGCGTTTTGTGATTTGGCGTAAGCAGTGAGTCGGTCGAGCAAAGGGTTGTTCTCGAAACCGTCTTCTGACACATTGGCCACAAACATCGCGGGCTTGGCGGTGATCAAAAAAAACTGTTTGAGAAGAGGCTTTTCTTCTTTGCTGAAGTCAATGGTGCGCACCGGTTTGGTGTCGTTCAAAGCAAGTTGGCATTTCTCCAAAATGGCCACCAATTTGGCGGCTTCTTTGTCACCCGAACGCGCGGTTTTTTGCACCCGGTGCAAGGCTTTTTCCACGCTGTTCAAGTCGGCCAAGCACAACTCGGTTTGGATCACTTCTATGTCAGAGATGGGGTCAACCTTGCCAGCGACGTGGATCACGTTGTCGCCTTCAAAGCAGCGCACCACATTGACGATGGCGTCGGTCTCGCGGATGTGGGCCAAAAACTGGTTGCCCAAACCCTCGCCGGTGCTGGCACCAGCCACCAAACCTGCGATGTCGACAAACTCCACGATGGCGGGCACGATGCGTTCGGGCTTCACAATGGTGGAAAGTTGGGCCAAACGCAGATCGGGCACTTCCACCACACCGACATTGGGCTCGATGGTGCAAAACGGGTAGTTTTCAGCAGCGATACCGGCCTTGGTCAGGGCATTGAAGAGGGTGGACTTGCCCACATTGGGCAGGCCGACGATGCCGCATTTCAAACTCATGAGAATCTTTCAATCTATACCGAATGGTAGGGTTTCGCAATAAAGCCAAATTCTACGTGCAGGCAACTTCTACAATGGCAATCATGACGACAACTTACGATGTTTGCATCCGTGGCAATGGTATTGTGGGCAGTACCTTGGCGCTGTTATTGGTACGTCAACGTCTTCGTATCGCGCTTGTCGGTGCCCCAACACAGGCTATTGACTTGAGAGCTTTCGCACTCAATTCAAGCTCGCAAGGGCTGCTGACAGATTTAAGGTGCTGGCCGAGTACCGAGTCCGCAACACCCGTGACAGGCATGGAAATTTGGGGCGATCAGGCTGGCAAGCTGAGTTTTGATGCGCCCTTTGGGGAATACCTTAACCATATCGTGGATGTGCAAGCACTTGAGGGCTTGCTGCATGAAGCCGTTGGGTTTCAGCACAGCATAGAGCGAGTGGAAAACAATGTATCAGCGCCACTGACCATTGTGTGCGAGGGGAAAAACAGTTTGACACGCAATGAGCTTGGCATTGACTTCCAAGCTTTGCCTTATTCTCAACATGCATTGGCTACCCGCGTACGTTGCGCCTCAGCGCACAATCAGCGGGCCTTGCAATGGTTTAGCCGAGATGCAGCAGGTTTGTCCGTCTTAGCCCTGTTGCCCTTGGGCGGACCGCACAGCAATGAAGCGGCAGTGGTCTGGTCTATGCCCAGCGAACGCGCCCTCTCCCAATATGAAGCAACAGATGATGCGCTTTCCTTGGCATTGACAAACGCCAGCCAATGCACTTTGGGAAATTTGCAAGTGATCAGCGCCAAAGGCATATGGCCTTTGCAGGCCGCACAGGCAACCCAATGGAGCGGATCTTTTGAAAATGGCAACAGCTGGGTGCTGGCAGGAGATGCTGCACACACCGTCCATCCACTGGCAGGCATGGGTTTGAATTTAGGCTTGGCTGATGCTGCTGCCCTCGCTAAAGTTCTGTTGCTTCGGGAAGGCAAAGAATATTGGCGGGGTGTGGGTGACAAATATTTGCTGCGGCGTTATGAGCGAGAACGCAAATCAGGCTTGTTGCCAACCTGGCTTGCCTGCGATGGTTTACAACGCTTGTTTTCACATCCACACACACTTGCACAATCCATGCGGAACTGGGGCATGAGTCAATTTGACCAACTGTCGCATCTGAAGCAATGGACCATTCATCAAGCGATGCACCCCTCAATTTAATGAAAACTCTTATGCCTACTTTTTTCAAGTTTCTCTTGGTATTCATGAATGGCCTG
>JAIXYA010000170.1 GCA_027490485.1 Comamonadaceae bacterium | reverse complement strand
TTGGAAATTGATGTGCCTTTTGACGCCATCATTGAACGCATGAGCGGTCGTCGTGTCCACGTGGCCAGTGGTCGCACTTACCATGTGCGATTCAATCCGCCTAAGCATGATGGCCTTGACGACCACACAGGCGAGGCCCTCATTCAACGCGATGATGACAAGGAAGAAACTGTCAAAAAACGCCTTGAGGTTTACAGCGCCCAAACCCGGCCATTGGTTGATTACTATGCCTCATGGTCTGAAAAAGAACCCGCGTTGGCGCCCCGTTACCGCGCCATCAGCGGACAAGGCAGCGTTGAAGACATCACCGAACGGGCATTCAAGGCCCTTCAGAGCTGAGTTTCACGCTCTGCCAAGAGCTCCAAACACAAGGCTGTGCGTGCCTTGGCGACGCTCAAGGGCGTGACCACACCCCACACCGTATCGGCTTGGGCATGCGCCAAGCCAAAGGCGCAACGACTGCTTAGCCACACCCGCACCCCAAGATCTTGCGCTTTTTGCAAGGCTTGCTCCAAGCCTTGACTGGCGGTTCCCATGCCCGTACCCGCCAGAACAATACCGGCCAAAGGGGTGTCTTCTGAAGCCGATGTGGCCAATAAAGCCCTGACCACTGCGCCATCATTGAGGGCGTGGTTGGTGACCATCTCCACCCGTGGCCACTTAGCTTGGGCCAACGCGAATGCCATGCTCGGCTGCTTCAGGGTCCTTCGGTCAGGTACTGGTCTGTGAGTTTCCCACTGCCCAGCCTTTTTGCTGGCAAAGCACCCTTGCGATCCACTGGTGAACGCATCCACATCTTCCGTGGTGATTTTTTGCACATCTTGAGACAAATGCACTTTTCCGGCGCAGACAACAAACACCTCAGCATGGTTGCTGCATGAAGCCCAGTCAAAGGCGTCTTTGAGGTTGCCGGGTCCATCTGCATCGGGGGCATTGGCTGGAAGCATGGCGCAGGTCAAGATCACAGGTTTAGACCAAGGCCCCATTACTTCTAACAAACAAGCCGTTTCTTCCAAGGTGTCGGTGCCGTGGGTGATGACCACCGCGCGGGTTTGCGGGTCTTGGTTTGCAGTCTGCACAGCCGACAAAAGTGCTTGCCAGTGGGGTACCTGCATGTCCTTGCTGTTGATTTGCGCCACATTCTGCACATCAATTTGCACAACATTTGACACCCCTAAACGATCTATTAAGTCAGCAACTCCTAACGCTCCAGCCTTATATTCTTTCGGTTTTTGAGGGTCTGAAGCCACGCCTGCAATGGTCCCCCCCATACCCAGCACAACGATTTTTGGAAGATTTTCTTTTGACATGGGCTTGTAAATATTGAAAAGCTGGTTAAAAATACAGTTACTGGATATCTAAACAGTATCCAAGGGCATCAAAGATCTGTTCATTTTCACCCACCTCAGGAGCCTTTATGGAACCCAGCAAGCTCACCGCAAGGCAACAACAAATTCTTTCCTTGATCGAAGCGGCCATTCGCCAAACAGGTGCACCCCCCACACGTGCAGAAATTGCCAAAGAGCTCGGTTTCAAGTCGGCCAATGCAGCAGAGGAGCATTTGCAAGCTTTAGCCCGCAAAGGTTATATACAACTGGTCAGCGGAACCTCTCGCGGCATCCGGTTAAAAAACCCAGACTTCGCCAGAACTCTCGAGTCTTCTCGCACACCCTATTCCTTGTCACTCCCTGGTTTAGGCCAATTGATATTGCCCTTGGTTGGCAGAGTCGCCGCAGGTTCTCCCATCTTGGCGCAAGAACACATCGAACAAAGCTATACCGTACAAGACGCTTTGTTTTCTCAAACACCCGACTACTTGCTCAAGGTTCGTGGCTTGTCCATGCGAGATATTGGCATCCTCGATGGCGACTTGCTTGCGGTCAAATCCACCTCAGATGCAAGAAACGGCCAAATCGTGGTGGCCAGGCTTGGCGAAGAAGTCACCGTCAAACGTTTCGAAAAAAATGTCTCTGGCATCCACCTGCACCCTGAGAACTCCGACTTTTCAACCATTCACGTCAGCCCCAGCGACAACTTTCAAATCGAAGGTTTGGCCGTTGGTCTGATTCGTCACCAGATTTAACCCTCATTGGAGCCCCCATGAACCTCGCACTCATCACCTCACAGCAATTGTTCCAACGCATTGATGCAGCTTACAAAGCGCTTTGGCCTGCCAACGATCCCCATATGGCAGCACCCATCACAGTATCTTCACCAACCCTCCCCACCAAGCCTTTGCGCGTTGTTAGGGTGGCTGAAGACGGCCACGCTTCACCCAGCAGTGCTGGACGCATGGTGATGTCGGGTCGCATGGCCGATATTTGTGCCGAGCTTGACCGCTTGGTTCACTTGGAAGCCAGCAAATCACTTCGCTGAGAAGTTTCAGGTTTTCTTGGCGGTCAGACTGGCCATCAAAGCTGCGTTTTCTTTTCGATCAGCCAGTACTTTTTGCATGTGGGGGCTTTCAGCCATTTTTTGGCCGTAGGCTTTCACGGGCAGATCAGCCAATAAATCTTCGCCAAGCACCAATTTGCTGGCATTGACAGCAATAGGCAAATGGAAAGCGGCGGCGCAGTCGGCCAAGGTCATTTGGTCGCCAG
>JAIXYA010000273.1 GCA_027490485.1 Comamonadaceae bacterium | reverse complement strand
CGCGCCGTGCAAGGCACCTTGCAGCGCTACAAAGAGCTGCGCGACATCATTGCGATTTTGGGCATGGACGAATTGGCGCCTGAAGACAAACTGGCCGTGGCTCGCGCACGCAAGATCCAGCGTTTCTTGAGCCAGCCTTTCCACGTGGCCGAGGTGTTCACCGGTTCACCTGGCAAGTACGTCACCTTGGCTGAAACCATCCGCGGCTTCAAGATGATCGTGGCCGGCGAGTGTGACCACATGCCCGAGCAAGCGTTCTACATGGTTGGCACCATCGACGAAGCCATCGAAAAAGCCAAAAAGATTTGATCACCAACGTGTCCGATAAGGGAACCCGATGAATACCATCCGTGTTGATGTGGTCAGTGCTGAAGAGCTGATTTACTCTGGCGAAGCCACCTTTGTGGCGCTGCCGGGTGAGGTGGGCGAGTTGGGCATTTACCCCCGCCACACACCTTTGATCTCTCGCATCAAAGCTGGCTCTGTGCGCATCCAAAAACCTGACGGTGAAGAAGAGTTCGTGTTTGTTGCTGGCGGTATTTTGGAAGTCCAGCCCGACTCCGTCACCGTCTTGTCCGATACAGCGGTTCGCGGCAAAGACCTGGATGAAGAGCGTGCCAATACGGCTAAAAAATCAGCGCAAGAACATTTGCAAAATGCCAAAACCGAAGTCGACATGGCAGCTGCTCAGGCCGAGTTAACCATCATGGCCGCACAACTCGCCGCACTGCGCAAATACCGCAGTAAACGTTGACCCTTGTCAAAGTCTCATCTGCGCGCAGCCACCGTTGGCGGTTCCGCCGATGAGATTGAGACTGCCTTTTATGAGGCTTTGCAATCTGGCGACTTAGAGCGCTTGATGGCCTGTTGGGCCAATGAAGAAGACATCATTTGTGTTCACCCGGGAGGTCCTCGCCTGATTGGCGCTGTGGCTATTCGCAATTCGTTTGAAATCATGTTCAGCCATGGGCCGATTCGATCCTTTCCCGAGCGTCTGCATAAGCTTGAAACCATCACCAGTGCAGTTCACAATTTGATTGAGCGGGTTGAGATTTACACAGCCGATGGCGCGCAAATCGCATTCGTTACCTCAACCAATGTGTATATGCGAACGGCGCAAGGGTGGCGCATGGTGGCGCACCACGCCAGCCCAGGCACACCGCCTGAGATTCACAGCGACATCGACACGCCCACCCTACTGCACTAGCAGAGCAGACCTTGCAGTTGCACATACCATCAACCGCAAATGGATGACATCGTTAAAAAAGCCATGGCCAAGTGGCCGCAGGTGCCTGATTGTTATGGCTGGCTAGGCTTTGACGATCGAGGCGACTGGTATATGCGCGACGATGCTGTGCAAGCACAAGGCGATTTTGCACACGCCAAAGGCAGCAAGTTGGCACACACCAAACTGATCGAATTCATAGAGCGCAACTACGCCTGCGATCCATTCGGGCGTTGGTATTTTCAAAATGGACCCCAACGCGTATTCGTGGAACTGCAGTCAGTGCCATTCGTATGGCGTGTATTGGACTCTGGCATCCTGACAGGGCCACAAGGTGACATCCTTGAGTTGCTTGAGTGCTTGGTCGATGAAAACGGACGCCTGTATGCCTTGACTGCTAAGGGCTTAGGTTTGATCCACAGCATGGACACATGGCATGCAGCCCAAGCCCTTGAAGACAAGTTGTGGCAGGCACCCAAGGAAGTTAGTTCATCAAAATTAGTGATTGACCATGGCTTCGTGCTCAGCCCCGTCAAAGGCGAAAAAAAACCGGCTAAGTAGCCGGTTCTATGAAAGGACTGAGTTCTCAGTTCGTGGGTGCTGCAGGTTCAGCGAATTTCGCACCACTGGCATTGGCCATGTACACAACTGCACGGCCAATCTCCACATCGTTATGGTCGCCGCCACCTTGCGCGCCCATGGCGTTTTTGCCTTTGAGCGCAGAGTTAAGCAACGCCTCATAACCTGTTTTGATACGAGGCGCCCAAGCTGCTTTATCACCCAATTTAGGGGAGCCAGCCAGACCAGCAGTGTGACAGGCAGCACATTGGACTTTGTAAACTTCTTCACCCGCCTTCAAAGGACGGTTGGCGTCGCGCACCTCTACCGTGCCAACTTTTTGAATTCGCGCAGCTACAGCTTCAGATGTATTGGCCGCTCCAGCAGCAGGCTTATTTGATGTCACTACGTAGTAAACCAAGCCGATGATGATGAAAATCGGCCCTACAAAAGACAAAAGCATGGCCCAGGCAAAAGCCTTGGGGGTTTTGATCGGGCCGGTATGTGCTTCTTCGTGGGTGTCGCTCATAAGGACTTTCTGTGTGGGTACAAATTAAAAGGAAATTATAGCCAGCGACATGCTTCCACCAAGCTGACAAAAAGCGACACCTACAATACCGCGATTGCGGCTGTAGCTCAGTGGATAGAGTATTGGCCTCCGAAGCCAAGGGTCGTGGGTTCGATCCCCGCCAGCCGCACCATCAACGCCAACTCAGCGCTACTGCTGACCTCAACTTCTGAGAGTGGAACTTGGATTGGGCCGGTGTTGCAGCAGCCACTGCTTAAACGCTTGGGCTGCGGGTGACAGCCGTTTGCCGCCTGAATACACCACATACCAGCGGCGGATAAGGGGAAAGCCCTTGACTTCAAGTTGCACCAACTCACCCAGCGCCAACTCTGACACCACCGTGGTTGCAGAAAGCACCGCCAGTCCCAAGCCGCCTGCTACGGTTTGTTTGATGGCTTCGTTGCTGCCCACCTCCAAGCGATTGACAGGACTGAAGCCTTGATCTGCAAAGAATTGCTCCATGGTCAAGCGAGTGCCTGAACCAGGCTCGCGCAGTATGAAGGGCTCTTGGCGTAGCCGCGCAGGATCAATGCGACGTTTGCCGACCAATGGGTGGTTGGGGGGTGCAACCAAGACCAGCGGATTGTCAGCAAAATTTTCACAAACCAAGTTCATGTGCTGCGGCGGCTGGCCCATGATGTAGAGGTCGTCTTGGTTGCTGGCCAAACGCTGCAAAAGGCTTTCGCGGTTGCCCACGACCATAGCCACGTCAATGCCGGGGTGGGCTGCACAAAAGCCACCCAGCAATTTCGGTACGGTGTACTTCACCGTGGTCAGAATCGCTAACTTCAAGCTACCGCGCTCCATCCCTTGTAAAGCGGCGAGCTCTGCACTGAGCAAGTCCATGCGCTGTGAAATATCGAGGGAGGCTTGCGACAGAATTTTGCCGGCAGCGGTCAAGTAGATTTTTTTGCCTAATTGCTCAAACAACGGCTGCCCCACGGTTTCGGCGAGTTGCTTGACTTGCAGCGATAGCGTGGGCGGTGAGAGATGCAGCGCCTTGGCGGCGCGGGCAAAGCTGTTGTGTTCGGCAACAGCTTGAAAAATCCTCAGTTGATGAAGCGTGGCATGGCGCAGGCTCATGGGTTTACAAAACTAAAAGATAACAGTCTAAATATTTTACTTTTATTTATTGGTTGTCGGGTCAATAATTTTGGCATTGTTTCATTTCGTATAGACCCAAGGAGCACATGTATGGCAACAAAAACGTATAACGCAGGCGTAAAAGAATACCGTCAGACCTATTGGATGCCTGAGTATGCACCTCTTGACACCGACATTTTGGCCTGTTTCAAGATCACGCCACAGGCAGGTATTGACCGTGAAGAAGCTGCTGCAGCTGTGGCGGCTGAGTCTTCGACTGGAACGTGGACCACGGTATGGACCGACTTGCTGACCGACCTGGATTACTACAAAGGCCGTGCCTACCGAATTGAAGACGTGCCTGGGGACGATACCTGTTTCTACGCTTTCATTGCCTACCCCATCGATTTGTTCGAAGAGGGCTCCGTCGTCAACGTCTTCACCTCTTTGGTCGGAAACGTGTTTGGTTTCAAGGCCATTCGTGCCTTGCGATTGGAAGATGTACGCTTCCCCATCGCCTATATCAAGACCTGCGGTGGTCCTCCCTTGGGCATCCAAGTTGAGCGTGACATCATGAATAAATACGGTCGTCCACTGCTGGGATGCACCATCAAGCCCAAGCTGGGTCTGTCGGCAAAGAACTACGGTCGGGCAGTGTACGAATGTCTGCGCGGTGGCCTGGACTTCACCAAGGATGACGAGAACATCAACAGCCAGCCCTTTATGCGTTGGCGTCAACGTTTCGATTTTGTTCAAGAGGCCACCTTGAAGGCCGAACAAGAAACCGGAGAGCGCAAAGGCCACTACCTCAATGTGACCGCGCCCACACCCGAAGAAATGTACAAACGCGCTGAGTACGCCAAGGAAATCGGCGCACCCATCATCATGCACGACTACATCACGGGTGGCTTCTGTGCCAATACAGGCTTGGCCAACTGGTGTCGCGAAAATGGCATGTTGCTGCATATTCACCGCGCCATGCACGCTGTGATCGACCGCAACCCGCACCACGGTATTCATTTCCGTGTGCTTACCAAAATCCTGCGTCTCTCTGGTGGTGACCACCTGCACACCGGCACTGTGGTGGGCAAGCTCGAAGGCGATCGCGCTTCGACACTCGGCTGGATCGATTTGCTGCGCGAATCTTTTGTTCCTGAAGACCGCGCACGTGGCATCTTCTTTGACCAAGACTGGGGCTCTTTGCCTGGTGCCTTTGCTGTTGCTTCAGGTGGTATTCACGTGTGGCACATGCCAGCCTTGGTCAACATCTTTGGTGATGACTCGGTATTGCAATTCGGTGGCGGCACCTTGGGTCACCCATGGGGTAACGCGGCCGGTGCTTGCGCCAACCGTGTCGCACTGGAGGCATGTGTCCAAGCGCGTAACGAAGGCCGTCAGTTGGAGAAGGAAGCCAAAGACATTTTGACCTCTGCTGCTGCCCATTCACCTGAACTCAAGATTGCCATGGAAACGTGGAAAGAGATCAAGTTCGAATTTGACACCGTGGACAAGTTAGACATTGCTAACAAGTAATTGATCCGATCCACTTACAACAGACGCTTCACCTATACCCCCTGAAAGGAATCTGACATGGCTGTCCAAGTCTATAAATCTTCCCAAAAATACGAAACCTTCTCCTATTTGCCCAACATGACGGCTGACCAAGTTCGTCGGCAAATTGCTTACTCCATCGCGCAAGGTTGGAACCCAGCGGTAGAACACACCGAAAAAGGCACAGTCGCCACCAGCAACTTTTGGTATATGTGGAAATTGCCACTGTTTGGCGAGCAATCGGTAGATGCAGTTTTGGCTGAAATTGAAGCCTGTCACCGGGAGTTCCCTGGCCACTTGGTGCGAGTGATTGCCTATGACAACTACTCCCAAAGCCAAGGCATGTCATTCGTTGTTCATCGCTGAAAGACACCGGAGATGACTACCAACGCATCAAGCTCGAATCAGGTGACCCTTTCGGGTCGAGAGCTGGCCTTGCAACGGCGTCAAGCCATGGCATTGCGCGGCAAGTCTGGTACGACCAAGTCCGCTAACGCCAAGTCGACTGCAAGCCCTGCCTTGGTCAAGTCTGCCATGGCCAATGTGCGTTCGGACTCAGTTCAATTGGATGAAGCCTCAGAGACTAAAGGCTGCGGTTGTGGTTGCTTCGGCGCTGGTACTTGCTCATCCAATATGTCACAAGTGGGTGTTGTTGACATGGGTTCTGCGCGTGCATTAGCCCGTGCCCGCCGAGCTGCATTGGCCACGGACGGAAAACAAGGTGCGTTGCGCGTGGCAGCCGCCACCAAATTGACCCAAGTCCAGCCCCACACAGATTGGCAACAAGCGATCGCAAAAGGCACTTCTGGACGTGAGGTGGCCAAGCAGCGCCGTTTGGTGCGTGCCATTGTGGGGCGTCAAACCCCCGTCGCTGCATCTTCCAAACCAAGCGGTCGTATGCGGGCAAAACATGAATCTCCTGCTGCATCTACTATTGCTGCTTTGCAAGCGACTCGGTCGGCTCATTCGGTGACGGGTACCTCAACTGCTGTCAGCCACAAAGTGACTGGCACAGAATACTTGGCCTCGGGGCACGTTAGTCCTGTCCATGCAAGCCGTTCTTCGCCTAGGCCTTCTATGGTTATGAGTCGCACCGAGCATGGTCGCCAGGGCATTGTCACTGGTCTGGAGTCAGGATCGACCCATGCTGTGACTGGGACCGAATATCTTTCGCAACTGCATATGGTCAAAAACTCTGAGGCCGCACAGATGGTCAACCCTCGAAAAGTCAGTGTGATGTCCTCAAAAGGCAATCAAACTGTTTCCAATGCGGAGGTGGATCGCTCTAGCAAGGTAACCGGCAATGAATCGGGTGCTTCGCGCCAACTGACGGGAAGCCAGTATTTCAATGCCGTTGATTTCGGCCAGCAATCGGTCACAGAGGCGCCTTCAAAAGTAGCTTTGATCCGCACGCTCGCCGGCAGTTTGGTCACAGGCACAGAGTTGGGTCGTAGTCAAAAAGTCACAGGGGACAACCGCGGTGGCTGTCGCGCTGTGACAGGCACCGAATTCATCAGTTCACAACAGTTGCAAACGGTCTGTCAGGATGTGGAATTTGTGGGTTCCATTCAGAAGGTCGGCCATGACCAGACTTGGAATGATCAGACGGTCTCGGGCGTAGGCTTGGGTCGTTCCAAGCTTGTGACCGGTAATGAGCACGGCGCTTGTTCACCCATCACGGGTTCGTCCTACGTAGGTCGGCAGCATTTTCAAGATTTTTGTGAACCATCGCAAACCAAGGCGCAGCATGCCCTAGGTCGGCGTGAAGGCTCTATTTCGGCCTCGGTCGTTACTGGGGACCGGCCAGGTGCCGGTGGCGTCGTGATGACCGGGGACCATCGAGGCGCTTGCGGGCCTGTCAGTGGAACGCCTTACGTGGGCGCTGACAACATGCCGCCCCAATGTGGCACAAGCGCTCGATTTGTCGCGCCAGTGAGAAGCGAAAAAATGCCTAAGTCAGGTGTCAGCGCCAATGACTTCAGTATTCGCCCACCGGCTCGCCAAGCCCGTGAACGCTCTTCAGATGCTGTGACTGGCTCGACTTTCAGCGGTCAACGTATCACCGGAGCTGTGAACAAAGGTTCGGGACTGATCACAGGAACCCCCGAGTTTCGTCATCGCGAGGACGACACCACTTTGATCCCAACCAACAAGTTCAGCAGTGGTGCGAGCAAGTTAACGGGAGAAGGCAGTGAGGCAGGCGTGGCCATCAGTGGCTCAGCTTGGAAAACCTCAAGCCGAGTAACGGGAACAGAAGGAACATCCTCTACTGCGCGAAACCCCTCACAGCGGGGAGACGCTCGAGACATCATGGGTATGTCTGCTAAGCATGCTCACCAAGTCGAACGTGCAGAGCCGCCCAAGAGCCGTGTCACTGGCTCATCGGGCAATACCTCCAAAGGTGCGGCAGTCACCCTTTCGGGCGGTGCGCGAGGCTGAGTGAGGTTTCCAAGATACTGCCATGAATACGCTCAAACGACTCCACGCGATGCGATCAGCTTCAGCGCATCGACAACCGCAGGCTCTGGGTAACCCGGCTTGTGTGGTGGGTGCCAATCAGAGTTGTGAACATGCACTGGTTGACCAAGATTTGAATGAGCGGCTGTATGCCTACGAGCGTAAAGTGCGTGGGCGCTTCACGCCGATCGTAGAGCTGTTAAAAACATTGTCTGGCTTACAGCATGAGCGGGACTTTGTACCGCAGGCTCAGCAATTGGCCCAATCTCAATTGGGTTACGACTTGCCAGAAATTATGTTGGGCGACGCTTGGATCAGTGGTTTGGACCTGCGGTCCTTGTATGCGCACTGTATTTTCCGCAGTTTCAAAGCTTGTATCGATGGGTCGGCTGAGGATCAGTCCCCTTGGTTGAGTCGCATGGCCATTGATGCGCCGTTTCTTCAAGCTTGTGGCTATCACACTTTGGATATCAGCCCATGTGCCGATGGACGTTTGCAAGGTTTGCTTCCATTTGTTTTTCGTTTGGCGCCCAATGAGTCTGTCTATCTGAAAGCCTATGCTGGGGCTTTGTTTGACATTGAGGGCGATGTGTCTGACTGGACACTGCGCGAACTTGAACGCCTCAGCTCAAATGCAAAGGGCAGTGACAGCTGTAATTATTTGAAGATAGCTGTTTACCACTACAGCACATCCAACCCCAGTCACCAAGGTTGTGCTGCCCATGGAAGTCAGGATCATCAAGCCACGATAGCGGCTATCGACAAATTGAATGAATTGCGCGCTGCAATCGATAACAGTTTTGGTCTGGGCGCTGCCCCCGAGACGCTGTTAATTGGCATGGACACCGACACCGATGCCATTCGTGTGCATCTGCCCGATAACCAATCGGCCCATTCTGCACAGCGCTATGTGGACAGTGCACAAATTTTCAAAGATACGCTGGGCTTAAGCGCACAGTCTGCTCGCGAAGCGATTACCCGTACAGTGACCAGCGCAGCGCGTGATTGTGGTTTGCGTTCAGGCATGCAGCGCCTGATTGAGCGCCTATTGGAGGCCAATTTGTCGCAAATTGAATACGTCATTCAGCACCACGACGGTCGCTACAGCGACATCGGTCACAACGAGCGTTTTATTTGTGCGGGTGAAGCCATGAACGAGCTGCAACTGCGTAACAAGTTTTACTTTGCCCATCTTGATACCGTGGAAGAAGGCGCAGCTGACTTGGACGTGGGGATCAAGATCTTCACGGGACTCAATGTCAGTCGTGGTTTGCCCATTCCTGTGCTTGTCCATTTCCACTACTGTTCACGCGTCCCAGGTGCTCGAGAGCGAACCATCCATCGTTGCCAGCGGGTCAAATCGGCCATCGAATCTCGCTATGCATCTTTGCATACACAAGGTTTTTTGCAGTGCCAGATGGCGATCAGCGACCTGGATCGCTCTGAGCGCTGCACTTGGGTCGAGTCGAGCCAGACGGCGGTTGTTCATTAATGTTTACAGACATCAAGGGGCAAAAATGAAAATCATGAAAGTTGAAAAGACGCTGGTTTCCACCAACCGAATCAACACGTTTGGTCACCGCCCCTTGCTGGTTGTCCAAGAAAAAGCGGGTGGTCCACGCAGCGTCGCGGTTGATGCAGTGGGTTGTATTCCGGGTGATTGGGTGATTTGTGTCGGTTCGTCCGCTGCACGTGATGCAGCAGGTAGCAGAGAGTTCCCATCGGACCTCACCATTGTCGGGATCATTGATAACTGGCAAGGGGAGACTGTCTGATGGACATCATGCGCGTCAGGGATGAGTTGGTCTGTACCCGCAGGGTACAGGGTTTGCAATCAGCATCTCTGCGGGTTCTCGAGAGCCAGCTGGGCGAACTGTCCGTGGCCACCGATGCGGTGGGCGTGCCTGAGGGTAAATGGGTGTTCACTGCCAGCGGAAGCGCGGCGCGGTTTGCGATGAGTGACTCCAAGGTCATCACTGATCTGACGATATGCGGAATCATTGATCAATGGGTCACTTGAATGACCACTGTTTCGAGGTAGTTTGTTTTCTTTTTTTTGTTCACTAAGGAGTTTTAAAAATGGCAGATAACAGAGGAATTGCATTAGGCATGATTGAAACGCGTGGCTTGGTGCCTGCGATTGAAGCGGCGGACGCGATGACCAAAGCGGCTGAAGTTCGCTTGGTCGGTCGCCAGTTTGTCGGCGGTGGTTACGTGACCGTGTTGGTGCGTGGCGAAACTGGTGCAGTCAACGCAGCGGTTCGTGCAGGTGCGGATGCATGCGAGCGTGTGGGTGATGGCTTGGTGGCAGCACACATCATTGCCCGAGTCCACAACGAAGTGGAAGGCATGTTGCCCACATCGCCTGATGGCAATGGCAATGGTCTCGATGGCGAAATCACCATGGTTCGCAGTTGACCTGAACCTTTGTGAACTAAACTTAATCAGACCATGAATGCAAATCCCCAAACACTGGGCTGGTTAAACAGGGCGCTAACGCATGAGTTAAGTGCCGTTCAGCAGTACCAAGCACAAAGCGTACTGGCAAAATTGTGGGGTGAAACATCATTGGCCAACTACTTGAAGCAAGAAGCAGTGGGTGAACTGGTGCATGCGGAGATGCTGATGGAGCAGCTCATCATGCTTGGCGTTGCTCCGAATGCGTCGGCTCTTGCACCTGCCAGACTCGGTCGAACGGTGGATCAATTGTTACTGGCCAATCGGCAGTTGGAGCGTGAAGCGATTCACATCTACCAAGAGGCTGTTTTGCACGCGAACCGTGTGCGAGATGCAGGATTTTCTGCTTTGATGAATTCGATTTTGGATGAGGAGCGTGTTCATTTAACTGAACTTGAACAAATGATTTCGGAGCGTAACAACCATGGCTGATCCAATCGGAAAATGGGAAGCTCGCGGAAAGACCCCAACCTTGTTTCGACGTTTCGATTTTGAGCGGTACGCTCAAACAAGGGACTTCATGGATGCCTTGTCCGAATTGGTGCAAGCCGACGGTGTGCATCCACAGAACATCAATTTCAGCAGTACCTATGTCAATGTCACCCTTGACCCGACTGATTCAGGTCAAGCCAATCATTCGCTCGCTCAGCGAATTGACGCCCTTTACAAGCCGACTGGGTATTGAGATATGGCCACGCACGTTACAGCCGTTATCAATCAAAAGGGTGGTGCTGGAAAAACAACGCTGGCCATGAATTTGGCCGCTGGATTGGCCACGCGTTTCAATACTGTATTGGTTGACTTAGATCCCCAGGGCTCTGCCTTGCAGTGGGCCAGTCAGGGCAGTACCCCTTTTCCCGTTCCAGTCAAGCAGATCCAAGGCAAATGGAACGCCGATGGTTTGCGTCAGAGTTTTCGAGCTTTCAGACATGTGGTGTTGGACTGCCCGCCTTCCTTGGAAAGCCATGCCTCGATTCAAGCTTTGCGAGCCTGTGATCTGGCCCTCATACCGGTGTTGCCCTCGCCTGTCGACCTTTGGGCAAGCCTGCGACTGCCACAAGAAATTGACGAAGCGCGTCGTCTTAGGCCCCAACTCAAGGCCTATTTGGTGCTGAACCAAATGGAACCCCAAAGCGCCTTTTCTGCCGCCATGACAGAAGCTTTGGCCGACTTTGGGTTGCCCGTGTTGAAGTCCCGTATTCGGCGGCGTGCTGCATTTCGCAATGCAGCACTCGATGGCGTGTCGGTCTACCAAATGGGTGGACGTGGTTCGCCTGCCATGGCAGACATTGAAGCCATCATCAAAGAGGTCCTCACAAAATGACGAATTTGAAAGACAAACTCTCGGCAAGTTTGCGCCAAGCCAAAGAAGGTGGCCAAGCCCCTGCTAAGCCCGTCGCGAAAGCCATCAAAAAAACTCAGCCTAAGGCTTTGGCCGTGAATGAGCCTGTGACTCAACCCAAAAGCCAGCAACGACCCAAACCCACACCCAAGGCTAAGCCCATAACTTCTTCGGGTTTTGGTTTTCCAGAGCGCATCTGGCCCGATTGACCCTGAGCAGGGAATACGCATGCCTAACAATAACAACCCAAGAACCTATTTGCCGCGACAGCAGGCTATGTCACGATCGGTCGCACAGCCAGATTCTTTTCTGATGCGTTCGGCTTCCTCTGCTTCTTCGGCGTCGGGGGACCCACTGGCCGAGCACCGGGTTGTGGGCGAGCCTTATTACCGCACAGTCGCTGATGAGGTTGAGCTTTACGAAGCCGCCTACTCTGTGCGCATGCCCATCATGCTCAAAGGACCCACAGGTTGCGGCAAGACACGTTTTGTCGAGTACATGGCTTGGAAGCTGAACAAGCCTTTAATCACCGTGGCTTGTAATGAAGACATGACCGCTTCCGATCTGGTGGGCAGATTTTTACTCGACGCCAATGGCACCCATTGGCAAGATGGCCCTCTGGCCCTGGCTGCACGGCATGGCGCGATTTGCTATCTCGATGAGGTGGTGGAGGCCCGGCAAGACACCACGGTGGTGATCCACCCATTGACGGACGCCCGACGGGTGTTGCCCCTGGAGAAAAAAGGCGAGTTGCTGCAAGCGCACCCCGATTTTCAAATTGTGATCTCCTACAACCCAGGTTACCAATCGCTGATGAAGGACCTTAAGCAGTCGACCAAGCAGCGTTTTGGCGCCTTGGATTTCAGTTACCCCGAGCACGAGATTGAAGCCGAAATTGTGGCGCACGAATCCGGGGTGGGGCTTGATGTGGCGAAAAAACTCGTCCATATCGGTGAGCGTGCGCGGAACCTCAAAGGTCATGGCCTGGATGAAGGCCTGTCCACACGTATGCTGATCTACGCGGGTTCACTGATTGCCCAGGGCGTCTCTGCATTGGCCGCATGTCGGGTGGCGCTGGTTCGCCCCATCACAGACGACCCCGATATGCGCGATGCATTGGATTCAGCTGTGACCACCTATTTCTGATTCGTCAGTTAGCCCCACAACCATCGAAACGCATGGCCATCCACCTTGAAGATTATCCAGAGATCCTGGAAGATTTACCCAATGATGCTCTGGATGTGATGAGAGCTTCTTGGGGAGAGGCCGCACGGGTGTTTTCGGCCCGTGGTTTGGACAATTACCTCAAGGGTGCTTTGGCCCTGCACCACTTAGGTCGGGGTGAAGAGTTGGTGGTGAGTTACATCCAGACCATGCCCGAAGTCGTTCGTTCGATCGGCGAAGGTGTGCTGAGCGATGTGCTTAATTTTTTACTTGGCATGGCCTCCAAGACCTCTGGCTCGATACTGACGCTGATGGTTGGGACATCCTCCTTGGCGGCTAACCGTTTAGGCGACGAGACCCTCTTTCGAAACTATCTGAATGTCTTGTCTCTGGTTTTGACACAAGCGCCACGCGGTTTGCGTCCCATGCTTGAGAATCTTGAGCGTTTGCTTTCGCAACTCACGCTAGGGGGGCTAAGACGCTGGGTCATGTGGGGCGCACAAGCCTATAAGACAGACTTTGAGGGCCAAGCCAAGTATTTTGCTTTGCAAAGCAGCGACGCCTTGTCGGTCTTACAGCAAGAACGCAAAGGGACACTGTTTGTAGACGTGCAGCGCCGTTTGAACATTTACCTGCGGGCCATGTGGGGTCGCGATTTCTTTTTGCGCCCTACCTCTGGTGATTACGAAAGTCGCGATGGGCTAAAGCCCTATATCGAGCATTTCTGTGTTCATATTCCAGATGCCTACGATGACTATCGCCAACCCCCCGAAGGCGACAAAGCCGAAAATCTGTTGAGCGGATCTGAGGTTTATCGGGCGGCTGTTAACCATTGTGCAGCGCATCTGGTGTTTACCCGAGACCCTTTGTCATTGCAGGCGCTCAATACGACGCAAAAGGCCATCATTGAGGTGCTGGAGGATGCTCGGGTGGAGACCCTTGCATGCCGTCAGTTCCCGAATATGCGAGAGACTTGGCTTTTGTTTCATCCACCAAGCCATTTTGTCGAACCCCAAAGTGTGGGTGATTTGCTCAACCGATTGGCCCGTGCATTGTTGCAAGAGCAAAGCAGCGACCCACATCCTTGGATTCAAGAAGGTGTGGCTTTGTTTCAAGCCGAGTCTGACTTGTCTAGCAACCAGGTCAGTTTGAACATAGGCATTGCGTTGGCGCAGAAGATGTCTGAACTGGGCCTGCCCGAGTTCAATCCGCGAACCGATGGATTGCATGCACTCTACCGCGATGACAATCGAACTGTCTGGGTCTCTGAGGCTTACAACGAAGCGGCAGCTTTGCTGGCCACTTGGGCACCCAAACAGGTGCGAAAAAATGTCAACGTGATGGAGATGATCAACGAGGTCAATAACGAATACGCTGGTGATGACGCTGAAGAAATTTGGGTTCTGCCCACTGAGTTCTATCTTGACCAAGAGGGGGTGAGCATCAACTCATTGGAGGGCCGAAAGCCTGTCGCGGACCCAGTGCATTACCACGAATGGGACTATCAGATTCAACTCGAGCGTCCAAGCTGGGTGACCGTGCTCGAGCGGCACCCTCCTCTAGGCGACCTCTCGTTG
>JAIXYA010000005.1 GCA_027490485.1 Comamonadaceae bacterium | reverse complement strand
GCCACAGGCGTTTCGGCACAAATTCGGGTCAACACGAGTTTGAAAAATGCCGATGGGACAACCAACAGCAGCGGAATCATCAAAAGCGGCCTGACCTACGAGGGACCTCTGAAAGGCAGTACCGCCATCTCTCCCACTTATTCTGTTGGGTTCATCAGAAACAGTGAAGCAGTCAGTGCAGGTTCGTTCAGCAGCAATGCAATCCTTTCATTGGATTACAGGTAGATTCAATTCAACAATCACTGGTATCCATAGTGACACTTGGCGCGATGATGGCCTTGGTACAAGGCTAAACTAACCGTTTTTACCCGTACAAAGCGAGCTCCCATGGCCACCTCTCCCCTCAAAATCAACCGCCGCTCGGCCAACATCACCGAGGGCAAATCCCGCGCCCCCAACCGATCCATGTATTACGCCATGGGCTACCAAGAGGGCGACTTTGTCAAACCCATGGTGGGCGTGGCCAACGGTCACTCCACCATCACGCCTTGCAACAGCGGTTTGCAAAAACTGGCCGACGCGGCAGTGGCGGGCATTGAAGAAGCGGGTGGCAATGCGCAGATTTTTGGCACCCCCACCATCTCGGACGGCATGAGCATGGGCACCGAGGGCATGAAATATTCATTGGTCAGCCGTGAAGTCATTTCTGACTGCATTGAAACCTGCGTGGGCGGCCAGTGGATGGACGGTGTGGTGGTGGTGGGCGGTTGCGACAAAAACATGCCCGGCGGCATGATGGGCATGCTGCGCGCCAATGTGCCCGCCATCTATGTGTACGGCGGCACCCTCCTGCCCGGCAGCTACAAAGGCAAAGACCTCAACATCGTTAGCGTGTTTGAAGCCGTGGGCGAAAACGCCGCTGGCAAAATGAGCGACGCCGACCTGCGCGAAATCGAAATGCGTGCCATCCCCGGCACCGGCTCCTGCGGCGGCATGTACACCGCCAACACCATGTCGTCGTCCTTTGAGGCGCTGGGCATGGCGCTGCCCTACTCCTCCACCATGGCCAACCCGCACGACGAGACGCAAAACTCGGCGAAAGAGGCCGCCAAGGTGCTGATCGAAGCCATCAAAAAAGACCTCAAACCGCGTGACATCGTCACCAAAAAGGCGATTGAAAACGCGGTGGCGGTGATCATGGCCACGGGTGGTTCCACCAATGCAATTCTTCACTTTTTGGCCATCGCCCACACCGCTGAAGTGGACTGGACGATTGACGACTTTGAGCGTATGCGCAAAAAAGTCCCTGTCATTTGCGACTTAAAGCCCAGCGGCAAACACTTGGCTGTAGACCTGCACAAAGCCGGTGGCATCCCTCAAGTGATGAAAGTGTTGCTCAAAGCGGGTTTGTTGCATGGTGACTGCATGACCATCACCGGCAAAACCGTGGCAGAGAACTTGGCCGATGTGCCTGACGCTCCCCGCGCCGACCAAGATGTGATTCGCCCTATCGACAAACCCATGTACGCCGAGGGCCATTTGGCGATTCTGAAAGGCAATCTCTCACCCGAGGGTTGCGTGGCCAAAATCACCGGCTTGAAAAACCCCGTCATCACCGGCCCTGCGCGGGTGTTTGACGACGAGCAATCTGCTTTGAAAGCGGTGCTGGACGGCAAGATCAAAGCCGGTGACGTGATGGTGTTGCGTTACTTGGGCCCCAAAGGCGGCCCTGGCATGCCCGAAATGTTGGCACCCACCAGCGCCCTGATTGGCGCAGGTTTGGGCGAAAGCGTGGGCCTCATCACCGATGGTCGTTTCTCTGGCGGCACTTGGGGTATGGTGGTTGGCCACGTCGCACCCGAGGCGGCGGCAGGCGGCAACATTGCCCTCATCCATGAAGGCGACAGCATCACCATCGACGCACACCAGCTGCTGCTGCAACTGAATGTGGCCGACGATGAAATCGCCCAACGCCGCGCCGCTTGGAAAGCCCCGGCTCCTCGCTTCAACCGTGGTGTGCAGGCCAAATTTGCCCACAACGCCTCTAGCGCCAGCAAAGGCGCGGTACTCGATTTGTTCTAAAAAGGAAAACCCATGAAACGTGTGATGACAGCCGCCTTGCTGAGCCTGTGCTTAGCCGCTCCCGCCATGGCCAGCAAAGAACTGGCGCAGGCCAAAAACTGTTTGGGCTGCCATGCGGTGGACAGCAAAGTGGTCGGTCCTTCTTTCAAAGAAGTGGCCGCCAAATACGCGGGTGACAACGCGGCAACCGCCGCCCTTGCCACCAAAATCATCGCCGGTGGTGGTGGTGTGTGGGGTGCCATACCCATGCCTGCCAACCCGCAGGTGAAAGAGGCCGAGGCTAAAAAAATCGCAGCCTGGATTTTGGGCTTGAAGTAGCGCTTACCGTTATTGCTCGCACAGTCATTGCGAGGGGCTTAGCCCCGAAGCAATCTCCCGTCATTGCGCGATC
This sequence comes from Comamonadaceae bacterium, assembly GCA_027490485.1. GTDB lineage: Bacteria > Pseudomonadota > Gammaproteobacteria > Burkholderiales > Burkholderiaceae_C > Limnohabitans. The sequence goes on along the minus strand of JAIXYA010000005.1, from coordinate 428 downwards.
CGTCATTGCGAGCGAAGCGAAGCAATCTATAGGCGCATGCCGCAGGCTCGGCCTCGCCTCCATGCTTACACAACGTCGGCTACGGCCGACCTGCGACACACGCCTTCCCAGATGCATTCCTTCATCCCAAAGCTTTGTCATTGCAAGAGCTTTGTCATTGCGAGGAGCATAGCGACGAAGCAAACAGACGAAGCAATCCCCAACACGTCGTTACCAGCCAGATTGCTTCAGCCCTTCGGGCTTCGCAATGACGAAGTGAGCAATGACGGGCATCGATGTCTCACGCCATAGCGCTAGTTCGTGTGCAAAAAAACTCACGGCAAAGGCTTGCGCTGCAGGGTCGGCCGTAGCCGACGTTGTGTAAGCATGGAGGCAAGGCCGATCCTGCGGCGAACGCCTTGAAGGGGATTGCTTCAGCCCTTCGGGCT
>JAIXYA010000003.1 GCA_027490485.1 Comamonadaceae bacterium | reverse complement strand
AGCCAATGCTCTCCAACATCTTCATGCAGCCATGGGGGGTGCAAGGCCAGTACGCGGGCAATCCCGTCATCAAAGCGCCAGCACTGGCCACATGAAAACCATCCACATCTTTGCTGGGGGCAATGGCTTCAATGATTTTTTGAGCGTCAATATGCGGTGGCAAAGGCAATTGCACCAAGATGCCATGAATAGAGGGGTCGTTGTTGAGAGCATCTACCCTTGCCAATAAATCAGCTTGGCTCAGTTCCTGGGGGTATTTCTCAAGCAGGGAATGAATACCGACTTGTTCGCAAGCTTTGACTTTGTTGCGAACATAAACCTGAGATGCTGGGTTTTCCCCGACCAAGATCACCGCCAAGCCTGGGCGCACACCTTGAGAGATGAGGGACTGTGTACGAGCTGCAAAATCAGCCCGCATTTGTTGCGAGAGGGCGTTGCCGTCAATGAGTAGTGCAGACATTAGACTTTTGCGTTTTGTCCCAGTGCGATTTTCAGCAAATCTGCGACGGTGTTGGCGTTGAGTTTTTCCATGATGTTAGCTCGGTGAGCTTCCACGGTTTTGATACTGATACCCAAGTCATCGGCAATTTGTTTGTTCAACCTGCCAGCGACGATGCGCTCCAGCACTTGGGCTTCACGGGTGGTCAGTTTGGCCATGAGCGCATCACGGTTCGCTGCGGTTTGCGAATCGTTGAATGAGTCACGGGCTTGGTCCAGCATACGTTCAACCAAGCTGACCAATTCTTCTTCTTTGAAAGGCTTTTGGATGAAATCCATTGCGCCTTTTTTCATGGTGGTCACAGCCATGGGTACGTCTCCATGACCGGTGATGAAGACAATAGGCAACGGCGATTTGCGCTCAACCAAGCGGTCTTGCAACTCTAAGCCGGAAATGCCAGGCATTCGAATGTCGACGATCAAGCAGGCTACTTCACGCGGGTCATAGCGACTTAAGAAATTTTCCGCGGAATCAAAACAGCGTACGCGGTAATCTTTGCCTTCGAGCAACCATTGCAAGGAATCACGCACTGCTTCGTCATCATCGACGACGTAGACATTGCCTTTTTTGGGGATCAAACTCATCTCAAGCTCCAAGGCGCCACTGAAGGCATTAAAGGGGTATCAAGGTTTTGCTGGCGGGTAGCCAAAAAGAAAAACGCCCCCCCACTATCAGTTTTCCATTGTAGATGTTCTCGGCTGTCATCCTGCCTTGGTGCGACTCAATGATGGTTCGACATAAATTCAGGCCTATGCCCATGCCCTCGCTCTTGGTGGTGTAAAAGGCCTCAAACACCCGCTCCATCACTTCGGGGGTCATGCCCGTGCCAGAGTCGCTGACAGAAAACTCCACCACGTCTTGGCCCTCTACTTCTTTAGGCACCACTTGCAATTCGACATGGCGTTGATCGGGAGGGCGCTGTGCGTGCTCAACGCCTTCAGCTGCGTTCTTCAATATATTGTTGAGCATTTGCTCTATCAATATAGGGTCGATATGCAATTTTGACAAGCGATCAGACACAAACAAACTGAGTTTGACTTGCCTTCGACGCAATTCGGTATCTGCAAGGTCAACCGCCTCTGCCACGATAGGGGCTACCGCAGTGTTGACACGGTTGGTTTCACTGCGTTTCACAAAACTTCGAATGCGTTGGATGATTTGTCCCGCGCGTTGAGCTTGCCGTGAGGTTTTTTCGAGCGCCACTTTTAGCTCGTCTTCTGTGATTTGATTGCCTTGCAAGCGGGTCAACATGCCGTTGCAGTAGTTAGAGATGGCTGTGAGCGGTTGGTTCAACTCGTGTGCGACGCTGGAGGCCATCTCGCCCATGGTGATCAATCGACTCGCAGACTGCGCCCGTTCAGATTGCAACGCAGCTTGTTCTTCGGCCATTCGTCTGGCGGTGATGTCGGTCGAGATGACCATCTGGGCAAGGCGTCCATCAACCCAGTTGAAATAACGGGTTCGCACCTCAAGCCACTTGTTCAACTCTGGGACATAGACCTCGGCATTTTCCGTGCGGGCTTGGGTGAGATTGTGGGTGGGCATGCCCACCAAATCGTCCACGTTGTCTAAATTTTGGCTTTCATTTAAGGGCAGGGTACCAGCTTGGGAAACCAACTCGAGGTGCCCCTTGCCTTGGTTGCCAAACCACTGGCGGTAAAGCTTGTTGGCAAACAGAAGTTCAGCACTGCCCAAAGGTGAAACCGACACAGAGGCATCCAGCGCTTCAAGTACCGTGGTGAAGCGCTCATGCGAGGCAGAAAGTTGCTCCCGAATTTTGTTGGGCTCGGTGATGTCGGTCATTGAGGTCATCCAGCCCGTTTGCTGCCCCAACGCATCAATCAAAGGCGAGACATAAAGCCTTGCATCAAAAATAGTGCGGTTTTTTCGTCGAACCCGAATTTGAAAACCACTCAAGGTGGTGCGACCGTTGAGTTGATCACTGAGCTTGATACTAAGCATTTCGCGGTCTTCGTCGGGCCAATAGGGAAAAGGTGAACTGGCCCCGACCAACTCGGCCTCACTCCAGCCTGTCATTTGACAAAAAGCTGCGTTCACATAAGTGATGCGACCGTTCATGTCCATGGCTCGCATACCTGTGAGCACAGAGTTTTCCATGGCGCGGCGAAAATTGGTTTCGGTGATCAGAGCTTGTTGCGCTTGCAAGCGTCTGCGGGTGTGTCGCCACGTGCCAATCAACATCCAGGTGGTCATGCCGCTGAGCAACATCACCAACCAAAAAAGACCGCTGCCAATCAGAACTTGCGACGTGCGATAGGCCTGCGCACGCAGTTGCAAACTGTTGCCAATGGTGGAGATGGGCACGATGTACTCATATGACTTGGATTCCCAAGGAGAGTATTCCCACATGCCAGTGCGCGGCTTGATGCTTTGACCCGCCAGCAAGGTATTGTTTCCATCTACCAAAGCCACCGCGTGACGGGCCGTAATTTCTGCGGGAACGGTGTACCTGAGCAAGCCATCAATCGAATATTCCACCATCACCACACCCTTGAATTGGGTGTTGTTGCTCATGGGGATATGAAATTGAATTTGCGTTTCAGTTTGGCCCATTTTCTCGCGGGGTTTGATGGCGATAGGGGGCGAAAAAATGGCCTGCCTCAGCTCTTTGGCCAAAGAGTAGGTGTCTTCGGTTTCTGTGTAATCTAGCCAAGTGTCTTGGCGGTGCAGATGAAACATGTCCAAACTGCTGCTGCTCGCTTGTGCTTTGACGCGGCGAAATTCATCAACCCAAAGAATGGCACTGATCTCGGGGTATTGTTTGATGAGGTCAGATGACTGCTTGTCGAAATCGGCAACGCTCAGCTTTTCACCGCCAACATCTCTTGCAAGCTTCATCATGCGCTCTTGCTGCTCCAGCAAATGCAAACGTATTTTTTGGTTGGCATATTCCAAATCGCGCTGAACGCTTTCTTGGTCTCTTTCCATTTCCTCGTAGCGCAAGTAACCCACACTGCTGATAATGGTCAAAAGAAAAATGGCGACTGCACCCATGGGCGCCAGCAAGGCCACCCTGTCTTGTCGGTTGGGCGTTTGTTTTTTCCACCAAGTGACCCAACGCCTGGTCAGAGGCTTAATCAGTCCGGAGATTTTTTGAAATTGCATCGCCCACGAGTTTAGGGCACCAAGGTACTTGAAGAATCCCCAAGAAGCGTCCATATTTCATATTAAGAAACGGTCAAGCACTATTTGAAATTATCATTGAAACGTGCGACACTTTCTGCAAGCAAAGCCCTTTAAGGAGATACACCATGGCTGCTCAACCCGATCCGATGCGTACCTTCGCCTTGAATGACAGTGACAGCCAAGAAACCCGCGAATGGATGGACGCCTTGTCGGCGGTCATCGCTTCGGAAGGTCCAGAGCGGGCCCACTTCTTATTAGAGCAACTGCTGGAACATGCGCGTGAAAACAGCATCGACATGCCGTTCTCGGCCAACACGGGCTATGTCAATACCTTGGAGCCCGACCAAGAAGAACGCTGCCCTGGCAACATCGAGATTGAAGAGCGTTTGCGTGCCTATATGCGCTGGAACGCCATGGCCATGGTGGTCAAGGCAAACCGCCACAACCCCGCTGATGGCGGCGATTTGGGCGGTCACATCGGCTCGTTTGCATCGCTGGCCCATATGTTTGGCGCAGGCTTCAACCACTTTTGGCATGCCGAGAATGAAAACCATGGCGGCGATTTGCTCTACATCCAAGGCCATGTGTCGCCCGGTGTGTATGCCCGTGCTTATTTAGAAGGGCGCTTGAGCGAGGAGCAGTTGCTCAACTTCCGCCAAGAAGTGGATGGCAAGGGCTTGTCCAGCTACCCCCACCCCAAGTTGATGCCCGAGTTTTGGCAGTTCCCCACCGTGTCCATGGGTTTGGGCCCCTTGATGGCGATTTACCAAGCGCGGTTTTTGAAGTACTTGCACGCCCGTGGCATTGCCAACACCGAGAACCGCAAGGTGTGGGTGTTCTGTGGGGACGGCGAGATGGACGAGGTGGAGTCACTGGGCGCCATTGGTTTGGCCGCACGTGAAAAGTTGGACAACCTGATTT
>JAIXYA010000206.1 GCA_027490485.1 Comamonadaceae bacterium | reverse complement strand
TGGGTACGCTGAAATCTCGCCAAAACACCATAGTGCGCCCTGAAGTTGCCGGCCGCGTTGTCGCTTTGGGCTTTGCCGACGGAAGCCAAGTGCGCAAAGGCCAAATGTTGGTGCAGCTCGATGACACCTTGCAACGCGCTGAAATACAACAAGCACAAGCACACATGTCGATTGCCCAAGCCAACCACAAGCGAAACCAAGATTTGGTGGCCCAAGGCTTTATTGCCCAGCGTTCGCTTGACGAAAGCCAAGCCAGTTTGCAAGTCGCACAAGCCCAAGTGGCGCTTACCTGTGCCCGCTGGGAGCGTATGCGCATCGTGGCCCCTTTCAGCGGTACCGTGGGATTGCGCAATATCAACGTGGGCGACTTCGTCAAAGATGGCGCGGACATGGTGAACTTGGAAGACCTCACGCAGCTGTATGTCGATTTCCGCTTACCAGAACGTTACCAAAGCAAGTTGTCGCCCAAACAAACCGTGGAGGTGGTGATTGACGCTTTGTCGGGAAGTACCTACCAAGCCCGCATCGAGGCGATTGACCCCTTGATTGATGCCAATGGTCGCTCCATCAGTGTCAGAGCTGTGTTGCGCAATGACGGCCCCGGTGAAGCGCTCACCAAAAAAGGTGCGGCAACCCTGAAACCCTTGGAACCCGCGGTGGCCGTACCCAGCCCCACACCCCCAGACGCGGCCTGTCCGCCAAGGCCTGCGCAAGCCATGGACAAATTCACGCCTGCGGGTCCTTTGCGCCCAGGCATGTTTGCCCGCGTCAATGCCTTGTTCGCACTCAAGAACGAGGCTTTGTCCATACCCGAAGAGGCCATTGTTCCTATGGGCGGCAAGCAATTTGTGATTCGTGCGGTGCCACCCGAGGCCGTGCCTGGTGCCGGTCCCTTGCCCCCAGACACCAAGCTGGTGTCCTTGCGTACCGAGGTCAAGTTGGGCGCTCGCCACCCCGGGCGGGTTGAAATTTTGTCTGGCTTGACCCCCCAGGATACTGTGGTGGTGGCTGGCCAGCATCGACTCCAAAAAGATGGCACCGCTTTGCGTGTCGCCGAGTCTAGGAACTGAGATGCAACTGCCAGAGCTGTCGATACGTCGACCGGTATTCGCCACCGTCTTGTCCCTGCTGATTGTGTTGGTCGGTGTGGTGTCGTTCAACCGATTGGTGATTCGCGAGTACCCCAAGATTGACAACCCCACCGTCACGGTGGAGACCCGCTACGTCGGTGCATCCAGCGCGGTGGTGGAGTCGCAGGTCAGCAAAGTGCTGGAAGATTCGCTTTCAGGTGTGGAGGGCTTGGACGTCATCACCTCCATCAGTCGCCAAGAGCAAAGCCAGATCACCGTTAAATTTTTGTTAACGCGTGACCCGGATGCCGCTGCCTCGGATGTGCGTGACAAAGTGTCACGCGTTCGTCAGCGACTGCCCGTGGGTATCGATGAACCTGTGATTGCCAAGGTGGAGGCTGATGCTCAACCGGTGATTTGGTTGTCCTTCAGCTCGGACACCATGAACACTTTGCAACTCACCGACTTGGCCAACCGCATTGCCAAGCCGATGATGCAAACCGCGCCTGGTGTCGCCGACGTGCGTATTTTTGGTGAGCGCAAATACGCCATGCGGGTGTGGCTTGACACCGACCGACTCGCTGCTTATCGCCTGACCACCCAAGACATTGAGGATGCTTTACGCAAGTCCAATGTCGAGGTTCCGGCTGGCAGGGTAGAGAGCCAGATGCGTGAGTTCAACATCACCACCGCCACCGATTTGCGCAAGCCCGAAGAATTTGCCGACATTGTGATTCGCAACGTCAATGGCATGGCCATTCGGCTCAGTGACGTGGCCCGCATAGAACAAGGCCCCTTGGCGGAGCGGTTTTCGGTTCGCTACAACGGCAACGAATCGATTGCGCTGGGCGTTCTTCGTAACTCCACAGCCAACCCTTTGGAGTTGAGCAAAGCCATTACCGCCATGATGCCTCGCATCAAGGAAAACCTGCCCCCTGGCGTGAACATCGAAGTCGCCAACGATTCTTCGGTATTCATTGAAAAGTCTATTGAAGCGGTTTTCATCACCATCTTCGAGGCAGCGGCTTTGGTTTCTTTGGTGATCTTTGTGTTTTTGCGAACCCTCAGAGCCTCCATCATTCCGCTGATCACCATTCCTGTGTCATTGATCGGCACTTTTGCGCTGATGGCCTTGTTTGGCTTTTCCATCAACTCGCTCACCCTGTTGGCGCTGGTGCTGGCGATTGGTTTGGTGGTCGACGACTCTATCGTGGTGCTAGAGAACATTTACCGCTATATAGAAGAGGGCATGGAGCCATTTGCGGCTTCCATCAAGGGCGTTCGCGAAATTGGTTTTGCGGTGGTTGCCATGACCCTGACCTTGGTGGCGGTGTTTGCGCCCTTGGCCTTTACCCCAGGACGCACGGGCAGGTTGTTTGCCGAATTTGCCTTGGCCTTAGCCGGTTCTGTCATGGTCTCAGGCGTGGTGGCTTTGTCGCTTTCGCCCATGATGTGTTCCAAACTCCTGAAACACAACCCCAAGCCCTCGTTTTTTGACAAAGGCATGGGGCAGGTGCTTGATTCGCTGACCCGAGGCTATGGCTACCTATTGCGCTGGACCCTGACGGGTTGGCGCTTGGGTGGTTTCGAGTTGTCACGCCGTTGGTTGGTGGTGGGCGTGATGGTGTTGGCGTCCTATGGCTCATACCATTTGTTCATCAATGCCAAGAGCGAATTAGCCCCCATGGAAGACCGTGGTGTGATTTTGGTCATCATCAACGGACCGGATGGCGCGACGCTGGATTACACCCAAAAGTACGTCAATATGTTGGAGAAAATCGGTCGTAAATACAGCGAGTTCGATAAATTTTTTGCGGTGGTGGGCAACCCCACCGTGGCCCAAGGCGCGGTGTTTTTGGGCGCTTTACCTTGGGATGAACGCAAACGCAGTACCTTGGACATGGCACGTGAAATGATGCCCGCCATGGGTGGCATGTCTGGCGTAATGGCTTTTCCCATCACGCCGCCTTCTTTGGGACAAGCCTTTCGCGAACGGCCTTTCAATTTTGTGGTGTTGACCAACGACAGCTATGAAAACCTGGCCAAAGTCACCAAGACCCTTCAAGATGAAATCGCCAAAAACCCCGGCATCGTCAGCTTGGATGTGGACTTACGCTTGAACAAGCCCGAGATCAGCTTAGAGGTGGACCGTGAGCGTGCCGCTGATTTGGGCATCCCTGTCGATGTGATTGCCCGCGCGGTGGAGACCGCCATGGGCGGTCGCAGCGTGACCCAATACAAGCGCGAAGGCGAAAAGTACGACGTGGTGGTGCAGACCGAGGCCAAGAACCGCAATACGCCCTTGGATGTGGAGAAGATTTTTGTTCGAGGCCGCGCCGACACAATGGTGCCTTTGTCTGCCTTGGTGAAAATGAAAGAAGTGGTGGTGCCGCGTGAACTCAACCACTTTGCACAGCGGCGCAGCGTCAGCTTCACCGCCAATTTAGCCCCCAACTATTCTTTGGGCCAGTCCTTGGCCTTCATGAAAGAAGTCACTGGCAGAGTGCTCAAAACAGGCTACTCCACCGATGTCAACGGCAATTCCCGAGAGTTTGTGCAGTCATCTGGTTCACTGACCGGCGTGTTTGTGTTGGCCTTGGTGTTCATTTTCTTGGTGTTGGCGGCGCAGTTCGAGAGCTTTGTCGACCCATTTGTGATCTTGCTATCGGTGCCTTTGTCGATGGTGGGGGCTTTGTTGGCTTTGCAATGGACGGGCAGCACCTTGAATGTGTACAGTCAAATTGGGTTGATTACCTTGGTAGGTTTGATAACCAAGCATGGCATTTTGATTGTTGAGTTTGCCAACCAATTGCGCATGACGGGCATGAGTGCGATAGACGCTGTTCACAAATCGGCCACCCTGCGTTTGCGCCCGATTTTGATGACCACTGGCGCCATGGTTTTGGGCGCGATTCCTTTGGCATTGGCCACTGGCGCTGGTTCAGAAAGTCGTCAGCAAATTGGCTGGGTGATTGTGGGTGGCATGTCCTTGGGTACCTTGTTGACCATTTTTGTGGTGCCCACCATGTACTCCTTGTTTGCCCGCAAGGGAACCCCTGGTCCGATTCAAACCGTCTTCGAGGAAGACGCGGTGTCAGCCAAAACCGCTTAGCCGTCCAAGTCCTTCAGTTCCTGCCATGTGTTGGCGTTGGCAAACGCGTGGCGGGTATCGTGGGGCAGGTTGAAATCCATGCGTGCATTGGCGTATTGCGTGGTCCAAGCGTCAATTTTGCGTCCCCCACTGTGCAAAAAATCAAACAGACTTGTTTGCAAAGAACGGTGTAGCAAGCAAAACACCGGTTGGGGTCGGCAAACCGTGTCCCCCTGTGCATTGACCTCGGGTGCCCATGCAACTGCCATGGTGGACTGTTCTGCGTCGACCGCCATGCCTAGGCGGGAAGCCAAGTCCAGCGGAAAAAAAGGACTGTCGCAAGGTACGCACAGCAGCCATTCGGTGGTGCAATGCTGCAAGCCTGTCAGCATGCCAGCCAAAGGCCCTGCAAAACCGATCAAGCTATCGGCGTGAACGTCGTAGCCCCAGCTTGCATAGTTTGGGAGATGGCGATTCGCATTGAGTTTCACGAGATGTACTTGTGACGCCAAGCGCTGTGCAGCGCGTAAGGCCAAGGCTTGGCCTTGAAACAGTTGCAAGCCTTTGTCTACCCCGCCCATGCGTTGTGCTTGACCACCGGCCAATACCCAACCGGTGATGTTGTCAGGTGTTGGGGCGATCATCAGCCGCCGATGTAGCTCATTTCGACGCGTTTTTGGCCAGGTGAGGGCAGTGGCTGAAGGTTGAGTCCGCGTAACTCCGAATAGCGGTCATCGCGTTCATTCCAGATCAGGCCAATCGCCGAGGCAATGTCAGCGTCAGAGGCCCCATTGCGCAACAGGCTTCGCAGATCGTGGCCTTGTGCCGCAAACAAGCACAGATACAACTGGCCTTCAGTGGACAGGCGTGCGCGGTTGCAGTCGCCACAAAACGCTTGGGTCACGCTGCTGATGACGCCAACTTCACCCAAGGCGGGATCGAATTCCCCTTGGGCGTTGGCGTATCCCCAGCGCTGAGCGGTTTCCCCTGGCGCAGAGGCTTCCAAGGGCACCAAAGGAAATTCAGTTTGCAGCAACTTGATGAGTTCAGCCGAGGGCAACACTTCGTTCATTTGCCAGCCATTGGTTTCTCCCAGGTCCATGTACTCGATGAAGCGAAGCGTGAGCCCGCTGCCGCGGAAGTGCCGCGCCATGGGGATGATTTCGCTCAGGTTGGTGCTTTTCTTCACCACCAT
>JAIXYA010000169.1 GCA_027490485.1 Comamonadaceae bacterium | reverse complement strand
TTTGCGCCTTTGCATGCCCACGGCTTTAGCGATGAAGACATTTGGGACATAGCTTCAATCACCGCCTTCTTTGGTTTGTCCAACCGCATCGCGAGTTTTTCCAATATGTTGCCCAACCCGGAGTTTTATCTGATGGGGCGGGTTCCTAAAGAAAAGAAGGCCTAAGCAGGGACCAAGTTGCGCACCAGTTGGGACATGAGCAACTCCACCAACTGGTCTTCAAACGCCTCAGACTCCATGGGCTCAAAGCGCTCCAATGAAGCACTGCGCAAACAACCCATGAGGGAGCGACTCAACACAAAGCTTTGTGTCTCGTCTAAGACCGGCAACTGGGGGTGTTGAAGGTACTTCAAACAAGCCATTAAACGGTCCACCATATTTTGCAAAGACACAGCGGTTTCCTCGGGCTGCTCTAGCAGCCAGCACAGCCGGTTCATGGCACGTCGGTAGTTTTTCCCTAAAGCAAATCCTTGTATGCAAATTTGCACATAACGACGCACAAACGCCTCGGGAACAATATCTTGCGGGTCTTGGCTGCATTCCACTGAAAACAAATAGCTTTCCAATTCACGCAGTACTAAGCTGCGGCCATGCTGAGACATGGCGCGAAAAATGGCTTCTTTCCTAGAGAAGTATTGGTACAAGGTACCCACAGAGAAGCCAGCCTTGGCTGCAATTTTGTTGGTGGTCAGTCCACTGACACCTTCTCGGTCAACAATTTGCGAGGTGGCTTCAAAGATGGCGTCAATGGTGAGTTGAGCGCGTTTTTGGGTCGGCTGTTTACGCATGATGTGCGCAGACAACTCGTGGGGAAGCGTCACTGTGGTTATCTCCGTCAGTCCCACAAAAGCAGCGGGACAGACAAATAATAACCATAAAAACTAATTATTAAGAATTAAATCAATTATTTAGTAGGAGAAATGAAAGTTTGTTTAAAAGGTGTGAAAGGCCAAAACTGAACACGTTATTCCAAATGCGCCCTCATCCAATCAGGTAAGGGGGAAGATTTTTTCAAAGGGAAATTGACCCATACCGTGGTGGCTCCACCCTCAGCGTGGATCACACCAGGCTGGTCGGTACGCTCCAAGGTTGCCCATGATTCAAATGAACTGCGTTGCGGATCGCTGACATACATCTTGACCAGCACATCGCAGGGGAATTCCAACTGAATCAGAAAGTTACAAAAAGCATTAACGATGATGGGCCCTTCGCCAGAGGGATCGGGGGGGCAAGCCAATTGGCTAAACCAATTGATACGAGCCGTCTCCAAATAGCGAAAGTAGTTGGTGTTGTTCAGATGACCCATGGCGTCCATATCTCCCCAGCGCATGGGTATGACTTCTTGGTAAACCAATTTTTTTTCAGCTGGAAGTTGGATTCTCATATGGAGAAACCATCGTCAGCAGAAATGATGGCGCCATTGATGAAGTCGCTTTGTGGGCTGGCCAACATCACCAGCAAAGCATCGAGGTCATGGGTTTGCCCAAGCCGCTTTTTGGGGAACATGTTCACCAATTTTTTGCCTTGCTCGGTTTCCCAATGGTGGTGGTTGATGTCGGTGTCGATGTAGCCAGGGCAAATCGCATTCACATTGATGCCGTAACGGGCCCATTCAATGGCCATGGCTTTGGTCATTTGCACGACAGCCGCTTTGCTCATGCAATACACGCCGATTTGGGGCAGCACACGCAACGCCGCTGCCGAGGCGATGTTGATGATGCGTCCTCCCGCATAGGTGCCGGGCAATGCACCTTTGGAGCGTGCCAACATGCGTTTACCCACCGCTTGAGCGACGAAAAAGGCACCGCGTACATTGGTGTTGAAGATAAAGTCGAAGTCTTCTTCTTTCACGTCTACCAACCGCTGTGTCGCGCTGACTCCAGAGTTGTTGATCAAGATATCGATGGGCCCGACCTCGGCTTCTGCTTGCTCCACCGCGGCTTCTATGCTGAGGGCATCGGTGACATCCAAACTGACCACATGCGCCTGTCCGCCTTGCGCCTCTATGTCAATGCGCAAGGACTTCAGTCTTTCGGTGCGGCGACTCGCCAGTACCACCGCAGCCCCCGCACTCGCCAAGGTTTTTGCAAACTGGGCACCCAAACCACTGGAAGCGCCAGTGACGAACGCGACGCGTCCGGATAAATCGAGGCTGTACGCCATAGTGGGCTCCTGAAAGTCAAAAAAGGGGGTTGTGCAGGCCAAGTCTCAAGGCGATTGATTATGGCGAGAAGCACCGACCACTCCGAATAGAATCTGTCGCTGCTATGACACCTTACTCACCGCACTTATGACCCCCCAAGATTTGCTCGAACAATTTGGCCCTCGCGAAGCGATGGAATATGACGTTGTGGTGATTGGCGGTGGACCAGGTGGTTTGGCCACGGCGATTCGCTTAAAGCAACTTTGCGTAGAAAAAGGCCACGACCTGTCGGTGGTGGTGCTTGAAAAGGGTTCCGAGCCTGGTGCGCACATTTTGTCTGGTGCTGTCATGGACCCTCGTGCCATGAACGAGCTTTTCCCAGACTGGAAAAATTTGGGCGCACCTTTAAACCAAGCTGTCAACGGCGACGAGTTATTGATCCTTTCAGAAGATGGTGCCACCACAGTGCCTTCTTGGCTGATGCCGCGCAATTTTCATAACGACGGTTGCTATGTGGTGTCGTTAAGCAACGTCACCAAGTGGCTGGCTCAGCAAGCAGAAAATTTAGGTGTGGAAATTTTCCCGGGCTTTACCGCGGCCGAAGTGCTCTACAACGAAGATGGCTCTGTCAAAGGCGTGGCCACCGGCCATGTGGGCTTGGGTAAAGACGGACACCCCACCGACAACTTCCAACTGGGCATGGAGTTACACGCTAAATACACCGTCTTTGCCGAAGGAGCGCGTGGCCACTTGGGCAAGCAAGTGATTGAGCGTTTCAAACTCAACCAAGGCAAAGACACGCAAACTTTTGCCATCGGCATCAAAGAATCATGGGAAGTTGATCCCGCTTTGGCCAAGCCTGGCTTGGTGGTTCACACCTCGGGTTGGCCCATCGCTGACAACAGCTTTGGTGGCGGATTTTTGTACCACCTTGAAGACAACAAAGTCACCTTGGGCTTTGTGCTGGGCCTGGATTACACCAACCCCTATATGAGTCCGTTTGAAGAAATGCAGCGCTGGAAAACACACCCCAGCATTGCCAAGCATTTGAAGGGCGGCAAACGCATTGGCTATGGCGCTCGTGCCATCAACAACGGCACACCACAAGCACTGCCCAAAACCGTTTTCCCGGGCGGGGCTCTGATTGGATGCGATGCGGGTTACTTGAATGCTGCCCGTATCAAGGGCAGCCATGCGGCCATCAAATCAGGCATGCTCGCCGCTGAAGCCGCTTTTGTGGCGATTGCCGAAGGTCGCTCGCACGATGAACTGACGGCCTACCCCACCCATTTCGAAAACAGTTGGCTTTACAAAGAATTGCATCAAACCCGCAATTTCAAAAACTGGTTCAAAAAAGGCAAATGGGTGGGCCAACTCATGACCGGCGTAGAGCAATTTGCTTTACCCAAAATAGGTGTCAGCACCCCCCCTTGGACTTTGCACAACCACAAGGCCGACCACACCAGCCTAAAACCTTCTGCGCAGTCCCAAGCCATTGCCTACCCCAAGCCTGATGGCGTCCTCAGCTTTGACAAGCTCTCCAGTGTGTTCATCAGCAACACCAACCACGAAGAAAACCAACCGGCGCACCTGACCCTCAAAGACAGCGCAGTTCCCGTCA
>JAIXYA010000258.1 GCA_027490485.1 Comamonadaceae bacterium | reverse complement strand
ATGATTGCAAAATTGATTGTGCATGGCCGCGATCGCAATGATGCGATTGCCAAGATGCGGGATGCCCTCAATGGTTTTGTGATTCGTGGCATCAATTCGAATATTCCCTTTCAGTCCGCCTTGCTTGCTCACCCAGATTTCGTTGCTGGCCGTTTCAATACAGGCTTTATTGCAGAGCATTTTTCCAAAGGTTTCAGCGCCGAAAGCGTTTCCCATACCGATCCAGATTTTCTTATCGCTCTTGCAGCATTTGTGAGACGTAAATCTCGCGAAAGGGCTGCTTCATTAAGCGGTCAGTTGCCTGGCTACGATGTCAAGGTGGGTCAGACTTACACCGTCATCACCTTGGACGCCAAGGGTCATCACGGTTACACCCAGGTTGAAGTTGATGACGTAGGTGGCAGAGGAACAGCTGTCATCAAAGTCAACGATAAAAACTATGCCATTGAAAGCCATTCTCGCTTGAATGACATTGCTATCGAGGGTACTGTGAACGGCCAAGCCTTTGTCGCGCAGGTGGAAAGAGGCTCATTGAAAAACCCACTGGTTTTGCAAATTCAACACCATGGTCTGCGCATAGAAGCATTGGTCATATCACCACGGATGGCTGACCTTTACCGGCTCATGCCCTACAAACCGCCAGCAGACATGTCGCGATTTGTGCTGTCCCCCATGCCAGGACTTTTGGTTGAAGTTGCTGTCACCCAAGGCCAAAAAGTACAAGCTGGTGAGAGAGTTGCAGTGATTGAAGCAATGAAGATGGAGAATGTTTTGTTTGCCGCCCAAGACGGGGTTGTTAAATCAGTTCAAGCCACCAAGGGCGACTCTTTGAGCGTAGACCAAGTGATTGTGGAGTTTGTGTGACCCGTCCTTTTAAAGTTTTAGGTTTGCAACAAATTGCAATAGGTGCAACTGATAAGTCCACCCTCAGACACTTATGGGTTGATCTTTTTGGACTTAGTGTGTCGGGTCATTTTCAATCTGAGCGAGAAAATGTCGATGAAGATATCTGCTCCCTAGGTCAAGGACCTTTGAAGGTTGAAGTCGATTTGATGCAACCCTTGGATATCCAAAAAAAACCTGCGGTTCATACCACTCCTTTGAACCATATTGGCTTGTGGATCGACGATTTGCCTGCAGCCGTCAATTGGTTGACATCACAAGGCTTGCGTTTTGCACCAGGGGGTATCCGCAAGGGTGCAGCTGGTTTTGATATTTGCTTTGTTCATCCCAAAGGAAGCGAGGAATTTCCTTTGAGTGGTGAAGGCGTGCTGATAGAGTTGGTACAAGCCCCCACAGAAGTGATCAAAGCTTTCAGCGCTTTGGCCGAACAGGCGCATTAACGCTTCTGGTTTATTTTTGTGCTTTGGCTCTTTCAAGCGCAGCTTGAACTGCTGAGCGCTTGAGCCTGACCATGTTTTTATCCTGATGGGTTTCGACTTGTTCTTTGGAAAGACGTAGCTTCTTTCGTTCATAGCGTTTTTTAGCCTGGTCTGCTTGGTCTTGTGTCCATGCACTCCAACCGGTGTTGCCGAGCGTCACATTTTCAAGATGAATGCAATCAACAGGACAAACAGGCAGACAAAGCTCGCAACCTGTGCATGCATCCTCAATCACAGTGTGCATTTGCTTGCTGGCCCCCAAGATCGCATCTGTAGGACATGCCGAGATGCAAAGCGTGCAACCAATACACCATTGCTCATCTATCCAAGCGATGTGTCGCGGCCCTTCAAAGCCATTCTCAGGATTCAAAGGCAATGCGGGAAGTCCTGTAACGGTACTTAGACGTTGTACGCCCTCTTCGCCGCCTGGGGGGCATTGGTTGATGCCCGCTTCTTGGCTTTCAATCGCATGGGCATAAGCCTCGCAATCTGGATAACCGCAGCGCGTACATTGCGTTTGCGGCAAGGCAGCCAAGATGCGCAGGCTGAGACTCACCGTGCAGAGGCGGATACCCGGCGTTTAGGTTTGCTTGCTTTGGCGCTGGTATGGTGCGCCAAAATGAACGCTTGCACCTGAGGGTAGACCATGTCTCTCCAGCGTCTTCCGCTGAAAATCCCATAATGACCTGCACCTTTGACTTCATAGTGCGATTTATGTGAAGTGGAAATACCCGAGCAGAGTTTCAAGGCCGCTTTGGTTTGACCGGAGCCTGAAATATCATCAAGCTCGCCTTCTACGGTGAGAAGTGCGCAATTACTGATGTCTTGGGGGCGAACTCTTTCAACGTCTCCGTTTTCAGATATCACATCCCATGTTCCTCGTACCAATTTAAAGTCTTGAAAAACTGTGGCAATGGTTTCAAGGTAGTAATCGGCGTCCATGTCCAACACCGCGTTGTATTCGTCGTAGAACTGACGGTGTGACTCTGCACTGGAGTTGTCACCTTTGATCAGATCTTTGAAGTAATCGTAATGGCTTCTAAGGTGCCTATCGGGGTTCATGGCGACAAAACCCGTGTGTTGCAAAAATCCAGGGTAGACGCGGCGACCTGCGCCAGGAAAATTCGTTGGCACTCGGTAGATCACATTATTTTCAAACCAACTGAAGCTTTTGTTCATTGCCAAGTTGTTGACAGCGGTAGGTGACTTGGTGGCATCAATGGGGCCACCCATCATGGTCATGCTCAGGGGTAAATGTTCACCACGACTGGCCATCAAAGACACCGCGGCCAACACCGGCACAGTAGGTTGGCAAACGCTCATCACATGGCAATGGCCGTGGGTAGCTTGTACATGCCGAATAAATTCTTGTATGTAGTTGACGTAGTCGTCAAGATGAAACTCACCCTCTGTCAGGGGGACAAGCCGTGCATTTTTCCAATCGGTTATGTAAACCTTGTGTCCTTGCAACATAGTTTTCACAGTGTCACGCAACAAAGTAGCGTAATGGCCTGACAACGGTGCCACGATCAGTACAGCTGGCAATGCTTCTAAGGTTTCAAGGGTTGCTGCGTTGTCGCAAAAGGTTT
>JAIXYA010000195.1 GCA_027490485.1 Comamonadaceae bacterium | reverse complement strand
TGGCTTTGAGCGAGGCCGACATACAGCACGACCTGGACCGCCGCCGCCCTGGCACCAGCCGCCATGTGACGCAACGCCAAGAACCCGACCAGGTGCAAATCCTGAGTGGGGTCTACCAAGGCGTGACCACCGGCACCCCGATTGCCTTGCTGATTCACAACACCGATCAGCGCAGCAAAGACTACAGCGACATCTTGCAAACCTTTCGCCCAGGCCACGCCGACTACACCTACACCCAAAAATACGGTGTGCGCGACCCGCGCGGCGGCGGTCGTTCTTCAGCGCGGCTCACTGCACCCACCGTGGCTGCTGGCGCAGTCGCCAAAAAATGGCTGAAAGAAAAACACGGCACCCACTTCATCGGTTGCATGACGCAACTGGGCGAGCACCCCATCGGTTTTGAAGACTGGGCGCATGTTCCCCACAACCCGTTTTACGCGCCCATCGCCGACGTGGCGCATTTAGAGGCCTACATGGACAGCTTGCGCAAAGCAGGTGACTCATGCGGCGCTCGCATCCGGGTCGTGGCCAAAGGCATGCCCGTCGGTTTGGGCCAACCGATTTACGACCGGCTCGATGCCGACATTGCCTACGCCATGATGGGCTTGAACGCGGTCAAAGGCGTGGAAATCGGTGCAGGTTTTGCCAGCGTTGCTCAACTGGGCTCGACCCACGGCGACAGCTTGACGCCAGAGGGGTTTGCCAACAACAACGCCGGTGGTGTTTTGGGCGGCATCAGCACCGGGCAAGACCTGGAGGTGAGCATCGCCATCAAGCCCACCAGTTCCATCCTCATGCCCCGGGACAGCATCGACAGCGCGGGCAGTGCAGTTCAGGTGCAAACCAAGGGCCGCCACGACCCTTGCGTGGGTATTCGCGCCACGCCCATTGCAGAAGCGCTGCTGGCGCTGGTGGTGATGGACCATGCGCTGCGCCACCGTGCACAGTGCGGTGATGTGGTCATGCCGCTCTCGCCCATTCCCGCGCAACGCAGCGATTGAACCCATGACGACAGACTCAGCGCCGCGGGTATCGCGGCGTCAACTGGTGCCGTTTGCCGCGTTGTCCGCCAGTTACTTCGCGCACATCGGGTTTTTCAACCCCTATTTGCCTTTGTGGTTGAAACATCTGGGCCTGAGCCTGTGGATGATCGGTTTGCTCACCTCCATGCAAGCGGTCACCCGTGTGTTTGCACCTTACCTGTGGGGGTGGCTGAGCGACCGCAGCGGTGAACGTGTGCCCCTGATGCGTTGGTGTGCGGGCATGGCCTTGTTGTGCTCCATCGGCCTGTTGTTCAGCGATGCACCCTGGTGGTTGGCAGCGGTCTTGTTTTTGATGTTCACCCACACCAGCGCCATGATGCCCATGAGTGAAGCCGCCATGGCGCACTTAGTCAGCCATCAAGGGACCTTGGATGTGCGTCGTTATGGTCGTATTCGCTTGTGGGGTTCGGTTGGGTTTTTGGTGACGGTGTTTGTGTCAGGCCACTGGTTTGAAGTGCATGGCATGGCTGACTTTCCGATGTGGACGGTGTTGACCTTGTTGGCCATCAACTTGAGCGTATGGAGCTTGCCCAATGTGCGAGAAGAAGCGCCGCATGTCAAAGGCCAAGCCGGGTTTGGCAAAGTGCTGCGCCAACCGCAAACCCTGTGGTTTTTCGCCACCTTGTTTTTCCATGTGCTGTCGCATGTAGCGATTTACACGTTTTTCTCTTTGTACTTGGATGAACTCGGCTACGGCAAAGACATGATTGGTGTGTTGTGGGCGGTGTCTGTCGTGGTTGAAATCATCGGCTTCTTCACCCAGAGTCGTTGGTTGCACTGGCTGAGCTTGCCTGCATGGTTGTGTGTTTGCACCGGCTTGATGAGTCTGCGCATGGGGATGACCGCTTGGTATGGTCAGTGGTTACCGGTGTTGCTGCTGGCGCAGTGCCTGCACGTGTTCACCTTTGCCATTCAACACACGGTGTGCATCGCGTGGCTGTCGCAGCATTTCCCAGGTCGCTTGCGGGGCAGGGGGCAGGCTTTGTATGCGGTGATCGGCTATGGCTTCACCGGTGTGCTGGGTGCTTTGGGTGGCGCAGCGCTCAGCACCCACTGGGGCTTGCAAACAGTGTTCATGGCGGCCATTCCCGTGGCTTTGCTGGCTTTGCTGTGCGCCGTGGGCTTGCTCAGGGCCTCAAGGCAACAGCCGACATAACTGAAATATTGCTCAATTTACATCGTAAGCACTTGAAGACGTAAAGGAAATTGCGTACATCTCGCCCAAGGAGATGTCATGCCTCATCCGCGCATCTTGATCATTGAAGACCACCCTTTGATGGCCGACGCCATCGCTGTGTCGGTGCACAGCTGTTTGCCACAAGCGCAATGCGTCATGGCGAACTGTCTTCAAACCGCGCTTGAATTCTTGTCCTCACCCATGCCCTGGGCTTTGGTCTTGGTCGATTTGAATTTGCCAGACTCCGAGGGACTGCAAACTTTGTACGCGGTGTGTGAACTGCGCAGCCAAGGTGCATTGATGGTGCTCTCTGCCCTGAAAGACCCCGAGGTGCAAGTGGCTTGCACCGCCAATGGCGTGGTGTTTATCAACAAAGCTTTGCCTTCCAGTGCTTTTTTGGCGGCATTGCTGCAAGCTTTGCATCAGGTCTCATGGTCCCAAGCTGCGCCTTTGCTGGCGCAGGAAGCGCCTGTGTCTCATGGTCTGCCAAGTTTGTCGACGCAGCAACGCTTGGTCCTAGCACAGCTGTCCAAAGGTTGGACCAGTCGCCGCATTGCACATCAATTGCAATTGAGCGAAGCCACCGTTCGCAGCCATACCCGGGAAATCTTGCGCAAGCTCGGCGTTGAAAACCGCACCCAAGCCAGTCAGTTGTACCTGCAATCGCTACAAGAAAAAGCTTCCGATGTTTAAGGTCGTGCTTATTGTCTTTGTGTGGCTAGGACTTGGTTGCCCAACAGCATTAGCGCAGATACCGCAATGGCCAGCGGTTCAAGCGGTCCCCGCGCAGTTGCCATCGGAGAGGCCGGAGGCGATTTGGCAGCGAATTGAACAGGGCCAAGGGCTGGCGCTTACGCGACCGCATCAAGTCATTGCAGCATCTACAGGTCAAGCCTATTGGGCAGGTTTTCGTTTGGGTTCAAGCGATGGTGCAAGCAACCCATGGCTGAGTTTGCAGTCACCTACGCAGGACAAGGCGCAAATGTGGTGGCGCCGCGCCGATGGGCCATGGGTGGCACAGCCGCTGCTGCAAGACACCCGAGCGCTCTCCTTGGGTAGCGGACATTTGTTTGCAGTTTGGCCTCTTGGTCATTCAGCAGGACAAAGCATGGATGTATTGGTTCGCATCGAAGGCGTTAACCGTGTGCAGTTTCCCCTTGTGCTGCAAACACCTGCCGAATTTGTGCAGCAACAGCAGTGGCTATGTTTGTCGATG
>JAIXYA010000130.1 GCA_027490485.1 Comamonadaceae bacterium | reverse complement strand
GTAGCGGCCGTGGTGGTCCAAGCCAAAGGCATGCGTGTGACATACCCCGTTCCTCGTAAGGGGTGGCGAGGTTGGTTTGGCAGCGGTGAGTTTGTAGCGGTTCATGGCTTGGACTTTGAGTTGCGTGCGGGGCAAACGCTTGGCATCATTGGTGAGTCTGGTTCGGGCAAATCGTCTTTGGCTTTGGCGGTTTTGAACTTGATTCCCTTTAAGGGTAAATTGACGATGGAGGGACTTGCTTGGCGTTCTGTCGCCGCCCGTGATTTGCCACTGCGACAAGCGGTGCAGGTGGTGTTCCAAGACCCGTTTTCATCCTTGTCGCCGCGCATGACGGTGGAAGAGGTGGTGGGCGAAGGTTTGCAATTGCACCAACCCGACACCAACCCACTGGACTTGCAAAAAGAGGTGCTGTCGGCTTTGGCTGAAGTGGGCTTGGACGAGGTGCAATTTCCTGGTCTCTTGGCCCGCTATCCGCATGAGTTTTCCGGCGGACAACGCCAACGCATCGCCATTGCCCGTGCGCTGATTGTGAAACCTCGGGTGTTGGTACTGGATGAACCCACCAGCGCCTTGGACGTCACCATCCAAAAACAAGTGCTCGATTTATTACAGCGCTTGCAACGCGAACGCGGCTTGAGCTACATCCTCATCAGCCACGATATGGAAGTGGTGCAAGCCATGGCGCACCAAGTCATTGCCCTCAAGGACGGTCACATCGTCGAAACCTGATAATTGGGGTCAGATACCAATTAAGTTACAATGTCGCAAAGAAAGACAACGGGCGGAAATCCCAACCGCCCGTTTTTTTTGGTCGGACGAAAAGCGGTGGCATTGCAAAACATCATTGAACAAACGGTTGTCGGTCTGGGTTACCAGCTGGTAGACATTGAGCGCTCAGCCGGTGGTTTGTTGCGCATCATCATCGACAAAATCTGGGTGTCGGGAGAAGTTGAGCAATTTATCCAAGTGGAAGATTGCGAAAAAGTCACCCGCCAGTTGCAGTTTGTGTTGGAAGTAGAGCAAACGGCCTACAGCCGCTTGGAGGTGTCCTCCCCGGGCATTGACAGGCCGTTGAAAACCGAGGCTGACTTGGCCCGTTTTTGTGGCGAGGTGATTGACATCACGCTCAAAGCACCTATGGGTGCAGCGGCAGCTGGTTTGGTGTCGGCCAACCGAAAGAAATTTCGGGGTGTGTTGGAAGTGACCGATACGCCCCAGACCTGGCAAATCACATGGCGTGATGAACCTGTCAGCAAACCAGGTATGCGAGTGGCCAAGGTCAAAAAAGATTTGCCGGTTCAAGCTTTGCAGTTCACCTTAAGTGAATTGCGTGAAGCCCGACTGGCACCGATTGTGGATTTCAAAGGCCGTAGGCCTGCAGAGAAGAGGAGTAACTGATCATGAATCGCGAAATGCTCATGTTGGTAGACGCCATCTCGCGCGAGAAAAATGTCGAGCGCGATTTGGTGTTTGGTGCAGTGGAGTCTGCGCTGGCCCAAGCAACCAAAAAACTGTACCCAGGCGACGTGGATATTCGAGTCTCTATGGACCGCGACAGTGGTGTGTACGAAACTTTCCGCCGTTGGTTGGTGGTGCCCGATGAAGCCGGTCTGCAAAACCCTGACGCTGAAGAAATGCTGATGGACGCCAAAGAGCGTTTGTCGGATATTGAAGAAGGCGAATACATCGAAGAAAGCATCGAGTCGCTGCCGATTGGCCGCATTGGTGCGATGGCTGCCAAGCAAGTGATTTTGCAAAAAATCCGCGATGCAGAACGCGAAATGTTGCTGGCTGATTTCCTGTCCCGTGGCGACAAGATTTTTGTCGGCAGCGTCAAACGCATGGACAAGGGTGATTTGATTGTCGAGAGCGGCCGCATCGAAGGTCGTTTGCGCCGTACAGAAATGATTCCCAAAGAGAATTTGCGCAGTGCTGACCGTGTTCGCGCCATGATCATGGAAGTTGACAACACCTTGCGCGGTGCCCCCATCATCTTGTCGCGCTCAGCCCCTGAATTCATGATCGAGTTGTTCCGACAAGAGGTTCCCGAGATTGAGCAAGGCTTGCTGGAGATCAAATCGTGCGCCCGTGACCCTGGTTCACGTGCCAAGATCGCGGTCATCTCCCACGATAAGCGTGTTGACCCTATTGGCACTTGCGTTGGTGTTCGTGGTACCCGAGTGAACGCTGTCACCAACGAATTGGCCGGAGAGCGTGTCGATATCGTTTTGTGGAGTGAAGACCCCGCCCAGTTTGTGATTGGGGCTTTGGCGCCTGCCAATGTGTCTTCCATCGTGGTGGACGAAGAAAAACACGCGATGGATGTGGTGGTTGACGAAGAGAATTTGGCCATGGCGATTGGTCGAGGCGGACAAAACGTGCGCTTGGCTTCCGACCTGACGGGCTGGAAGATCAACATCATGGATGCAGCTGAATCTGCCCAAAAAGCTGCTACCGAAACACAAGGTCTGCGTGAGTTGTTCGTTGAAAAACTCGACGTTGATCAAGAGGTGGCTGACATCTTGATTGAAGAGGGTTTCACCAGCTTGGAAGAAGTGGCTTATGTGCCCTTGCAGGAAATGCTGGAAATTGAAAGCTTTGATGAGGACACGGTCAACGAATTGCGTGCCCGTGCCAAAGACGCTTTGCTGACGATGGAAATTGCCCGTGAAGAAAGTGTGGAGGAGGTCTCGCAAGATTTGCGCGACTTAGAAGGACTGGACGCTGAACTCATTCTCAAATTGGCCGATGGCGGCATTCATACAAGAGATGAGCTTGCCGACCTGGCGGTGGACGAGTTGGTGGACATCACCGGCCAGTCTGAAGAAGATGCAAAAACTTTGATCCTGAAGGCACGCGAACATTGGTTCGCGGGTCAAGCGTAACGGTCATGAAGAGGAATACCACAGATGACCAACACAACGGTTGCCGAGTTTGCCAAGGAACTCAAAAAATCTCCCGATACCCTGCTTGAGCAGTTGAAGTCTGCCGGTGTGCCCAAAGGCTCTGCCGCTGATGAACTGACCGATGCAGACAAACAAAAACTGCTGGGCTTTTTGAAGGCCAGCCATGGTACAGACACGCCTGAGCGCAAAAAAATCACCTTGGTGAAAAAGTCCACCAGCGAGATTAAGCAAGCTGATGCCACAGGCAAAGCCCGCACTATTCAAGTGGAAGTTCGCAAGAAGCGCACCTTCATCAAGCGTGATGAAAGTGAGTCGGTTGAACCCGAGGAGCCAGTCGAGCCCGTTGTGGTGGCGCCCATCCTGGACCAAGCTGAGCTTGCGCGTCGCGAAGAAGAAGCCCGCCGCCAAGCTGAATTTATCCGTCGTCAAGAAGAAGAGCTGGCAGAAAAGCGTCGCTTGCGCCAAGTCCAAGAAGACAAAGAGCGAGAAGCCCAGCAGCAATCCCCAGTGTCCCCACCGGTAGATGGCAAAGCTGTTGAAGCTGCAGAGGCTGCTGCCCAAGCCGCGGCCAAGCGCGAAGCCGATTCCAAAGCGCAAGCCGAAGAAGATGCGGCCAAGGCCAAAGACCTCGATACCCGCAGGCGCACCGCTTTGGCCGAGGCCGAAGCGATTCGCACCATGATGAACACGCCCAAAAAGGTGCTGGTCGCTAAAAAACCGCCAGCGCCCGTGAAAGCACCGGCTGCAGACAGCAAAGCCATCAAAGGTACATTGCACAAGCCAGCGACAAGCACAACAACGGCACCCAAGCCTGCTGGCACTGCTGCTGCCAAAGACGGCAAGGAAGTCAAAAGCGCCAAATTGTCCTCGAGCTGGGCGGACGAGCAGGCCAAGAAAAAAGAAATCAAAACCCGAGGTGACGCCAGTGGTGGCGTGGGTCGCAACAGTTGGCGTGGCGGTCCTCGTGGTCGACGCGACCGCGACCGCGATGACACCCCTGTGCAAGCCGCACCGGTGGAGGCACGCATCATCGAGGTGCATGTGCCCGAGACCATCACTGTGGCCGAATTGGCCCACAAAATGGCGGTCAAAGCCTCAGAAGTTATCAAGCAATTGATGAAGCTGGGGCAGATGGTCACCATCAACCAGCCTTTGGACCAAGACACGGCGATGATTGTTGTGGAAGAAATGGGCCATGTGGCGGTCATCGCCTCTTTGGATGACCCTGAAGCCTTCACCGAAGAAGAAGCTTCAGGTCACGTGGGTGAGTCACTCACCCGTGCGCCTGTGGTCACTGTCATGGGTCACGTTGACCACGGTAAAACTTCTTTGCTCGATTACATTCGTCGTGCCAAAGTGGCCTCAGGTGAAGCCGGTGGCATTACCCAGCACATTGGTGCCTACCACGTCGAAACACCGCGTGGCATGGTTTCGTTCTTGGATACCCCGGGCCACGAGGCGTTCACCGCCATGCGAGCCCGTGGCGCCCAAGCCACCGATATTGTGATTTTGGTGGTGGCCGCCGACGATGGTGTCATGCCGCAGACCAAAGAAGCCATCAAGCACGCCAAAGCAGCGGGTGTCCCCATTGTGGTTGCGATCAACAAGATTGATAAGCCTGATGCCAATCCTGACCGTGTGAAAAACGAATTGGTCGCCGAAGAAGTGGTGCCCGAAGAGTTTGGTGGCGAGTCCCCCTTTGTCCCTGTATCAGCCAAAACAGGTCAAGGCGTGGATGAACTGCTAGAGCAAGTTTTGTTGCAAGCCGAGGTGCTTGAACTCAAAGCACCGGTGGACGCCATGGCCAAAGGCTTGGTGATCGAAGCCAGTTTGGACAAAGGACGGGGTCCTGTGGCCACCATCTTGGTTCAATCCGGCACGCTTAAAACTGGGGACGTTGTCCTTGCCGGTCAAACCTATGGCCGTGTTCGTGCCATGTTGGATGAAAACGGTAAAGCCACCAAGTCTGCAGGTCCCTCTATTCCTGTGGAAATCCAAGGTTTGACCGAAGTTCCCCAAGCAGGTGACGAGTTCATGGTGTTGTCCGATGAACGACGTGCCCGTGAAATTGCCACTTACCGTGCGGGCAAATTCCGCAACACCAAGTTGGCCAAGCAGCAAGCCGCCAAGTTGGAGAACATGTTCTCCGACATGACCTCTGGCGAAGTGAAAAACCTGCCCATCATCATCAAAGCCGATGTGCAAGGTTCGCAAGAAGCCTTGGCTGCCTCCTTGCTCAAACTCACCAACGAAGAGGTACGAGTGCAGTTGGTCTATGGCGCGGTCGGTGGTATCAGTGAGTCGGATGTGAACTTGGCGATTGCGTCCAAGGCGGTCATCATTGGGTTTAACACCCGCGCTGACGCTGGTGCCCGCAAATTGGCGGAGAACAACGGCGTTGAGATCCGTTACTACAACATCATCTACGACGCAGTGGACGAACTCAAAGCCGCGATGTCAGGCATGTTGACGCCGGACAAAAAGGAAGAAATCATCGGCATGGCCGAGATTCGCCAAGTTTTCCGCATCAGCAAGATCGGTGCGATTGCCGGTTGTATGGTCACCAACGGCTTTATTCGCCGCAACGCCCGTTTACGTTTGTTGCGCAACAACGTGGTTGTCTTTACCGGCGAACTCGAGAGTTTGAAGCGTTTCAAAGACGATGTGCGAGAAGTCAAGGAAGGCTTCGAGTGCGGTTTGAATCTCAAAGGCTATAACGATATCAACGAGGGCGATCAACTTGAGTTCTTTGAAATCAAGGAAGTTGCAAGAACGATCTAAGTTTGCATGGCTGCCAAGAAGTCCTCTACACCCCACCGTGGCTTTCGAGTTGCCGACCAAATCCAACGCGATCTGGCCGAACTCATTCGCGAGTTGAAAGACCCGCGACTGGGTATGGTCACGATCCAATCGGTAGAAGTCACACCCGATTACGCACATGCCAAAGTGTTTGTGAGCGTCTTGGTGGGTGACCCTGAAGCTTGTCTAGAAGGTCTGAACCAAGCTGCCGGTTTCTTGCGCAATGGTTTGTTCAAACGTTTGCATATTCACACCGTGCCCACTTTGCATTTTTTATACGACCGCACCCCCGAACGCGCAGCAGACATGAATGCCTTGATCGCACGTGCTGTGGCTTCTCGTGCCAAGGAAACTGACACGCCATGAAAACGCCTCGCACCAGGGTGCAACGGCGCCCTGTGCATGGGGTGTTGTTGCTCGATAAACCGCTAGGGCTGTCTAGCAACCAGGCTTTGCAAAAAGCCAAGTGGTTGCTTCGCGCTGAGAAAGCCGGACACACTGGCACCTTAGACCCTATGGCAACAGGTGTGTTGCCTCTTTGCTTTGGCGCGGCCACCAAGTTCAGCCAACTGCATTTGGATGCTGACAAAACCTACGAAGCTGTGCTGCGCTTGGGTCAACGCACCAGCACGGCGGACGCAGAAGGCGAAGTCATCGCTGAAGCCGAGGTGAATTTCACGCCTGAAAAACTGCAACAAGTACAAGCCTTGTTCACGGGACCTTTGCAACAAGTTCCCCCTATGCACAGCGCGTTGAAAAAAGATGGCAAAGCTTTGTATGAATATGCGCGAGAGGGCATTGAAGTCGAACGTGCGCCGCGCAGCGTTTTTATCCATTCTCTTGAACTCAAAGAATTGCCTGCTGAAAACGGTGTACGCAGCGTTTGGCTGAAAGCACATTGCTCTAAGGGAACGTACATCCGCACCCTGGGCGAAGACATCGGTAACGCTTTAGGCTGCGGCGCATTTCTCAGCGCTTTGCGCAGAGTCAAAAGTGGATGTTTTGGTATTGAGGAGTGCTTCACGTTGGAGGCATTGGAAGCCTTGCCTGAAAACCAACGCCACACACCATTAAAGCCAGTCGATGTTTTGTTAGACAGTCATCACCCGATCACATTACTGCCCGATGATGCAGGTCGTTTCCTCAGTGGCTTGCGCCGCCGTGGCGATTGGCCCGATCACGACCAAGTGGCCGTGTATGGCGCCGAGCCACACGCCTTGCTTGGCACAGCCCATGTTCGCGCAGGGGAATTGATTCCCGAGCGCTTATTGAATCCACAAGAAATCCAATCCTTACTTGAGAGTGCAGCATGACATTACAAATTCGAAATATCGCCATCATTGCCCACGTCGACCATGGCAAAACCACCATGGTCGATCAGCTGTTGCGCCAGTCTGGCACCTTTGCGGAACACGAAAAAGTGGTCGACACTGTGATGGACAACAACGCGATTGAACGCGAACGCGGCATCACCATCTTGGCCAAAAACTGCGCTGTCAGTTGGCAAGGTACCCATATCAACATCGTCGATACCCCAGGACACGCGGACTTTGGTGGTGAGGTGGAACGCGCTTTGTCCATGGTTGACGGCGTGGTGCTGTTGATTGATGCGCAAGAAGGCCCTATGCCGCAAACACGGTTTGTCACCAAGAAAGCCTTGGCCTTGGGACTCAAGCCTATCGTGGTGGTCAACAAAGTGGACAAGCCCGGCTCACGCCCCGATGCTGTCATCAACGCAGCTTTTGAGTTGTTCGACAAACTCGGCGCCAATGACGAGCAATTGGATTTCCCCGTGGTCTATGCCTCTGGTATCAACGGCTGGTCCTCCTTGGTGGAAGGCGAGGCTGGTGCGCAATGGGGCCCTGATATGTCGGCCTTGTTTGACACCATCTTGAAGCATGTGCCCCCCCAGCAAGGTGACCCCGCGGCTCCCTTGCAATTGCAAATTTCAGCTTTGGATTTTTCAACCTTTGTGGGCCGCATTGGTGTAGGCCGTATCAGTGCCGGCACGTTGAAGCCAGGCATGGATGTGGTGGTCATGGAAGGCGAGGGCGGTACACCTGCCAAAGGCCGTGTGAACCAAGTGTTGAAGTTCCAAGGCTTGGAGCGCATTCAAGCCACCGAAGCGGGTCCTGGCGACATCGTCTTGATCAATGGCATTGCAGACATTGGCATTGGTGTGACCATCACCGACCCTGTGAATCCCAGTCCTTTGCCTATGCTCAAAATTGACGAGCCTACCTTGACCATGAATTTTTGTGTCAACACCTCGCCCTTGGCCGGACGCGAAGGCAAGTACGTTACCAGTCGACAAATTTGGGACCGCTTGCAAAAAGAGTTGCAGCACAACGTGGCCTTGCGTGTCAAAGAAACCGATGAAGACGGTATCTTCGAAGTGGCAGGTCGCGGCGAATTGCACTTGACGATTTTGTTGGAAAACATGCGTCGTGAAGGTTACGAGTTGGCGGTGTCCAAACCCCGCGTGGTGTACCGCGATGTGGACGGTGTTCGTCACGAGCCTATCGAGATGGTCACGGCTGACATTGAAGAAGGTCACCAAGGTGGCGTGATGCAGGCCTTGGGTGAGCGCAAAGGCGAATTGGTGAACATGGACCCTGATGGCCGTGGTCGTGTGCGCTTGGAATACCGTATTCCTGCTCGTGGCCTGATTGGTTTTACCAACGAGTTTTTGAATTTAACCCGTGGTTCTGGCCTGATTTCAAACATCTTTGATGGCTACGAGCCGCACAAAGGTGACATTGGTGGCCGTAAAAACGGTGTGTTGATTTCCATGGACGACGGTGAAATCTTCACCTATGCCTTGGGTAAGTTGGATGACCGTGGCCGCATGTTTGTCAAACCCAATGACCCCGTGTATGAAGGCATGATTGTGGGCATTCACAGCCGTGACAACGATTTGGTGGTGAACGCTACCC
>JAIXYA010000080.1 GCA_027490485.1 Comamonadaceae bacterium | reverse complement strand
GGCAAACCCAATAACGGCGGCACCAAAATATTTTCTGTCAGCGGCGACGTAGAACTCCCCGGCAACTATGAAGTCCCCATGGGCACTTCTTTTGCAAAGTTGCTTGAGCTCGCGGGTGGTGTGCGTGGAGGGCGACAGCTTAAAGCGGTGATTCCAGGCGGATCCTCTGCGCCTGTGTTGCCAGCGTCCATCATGATGGACATCACCATGGACTATGACGCGATTGCCAAGGCTGGTTCTATGCTCGGCTCAGGAGCTGTCATTGTGATGGACGACACCCGTTGCATGGTCAAGAGTTTGCAGCGCTTGTCTGCGTTTTACATGCATGAGTCTTGCGGACAATGCACCCCTTGCCGTGAAGGCACAGGTTGGCTGTGGCGCATTGTTGATCGTCTAGAGAGCGGTCAAGGCAAAGCTGCTGATATGGACTTGCTCGATAGCGTTGCCGAAAACATCATGGGCAGAACGATTTGTGCGCTGGGAGATGCTGCGGCCATGCCTGTGCGCGGCATGCTCAAACATTTCCGCCCAGAATTTGAACACCACATCACGCACAAGACCTGCATGGTCTCTGCGTACATTTAAGCGCGACACAGACCATGGTTGAACTTCAAATCGACGGCAAGACAGTGCAAGTCACCGAAGGCAGTGTGGTGATTCAAGCTGCCGAACAAGCAGGCACGTTCATCCCGCATTTTTGTTATCACAAGAAACTCAGCATTGCGGCCAACTGCCGTATGTGTTTGGTTGATATCGAAAAAGCCCCCAAACCCATGCCAGCTTGTGCAACGCCTGTAACGCAAGGCATGGTCGTCCACACCAAATCTGAGCGTGCCATCAAGGCACAAAAGTCGGTCATGGAGTTTTTGCTGATCAACCACCCGCTGGACTGTCCCATTTGCGACCAAGGTGGCGAGTGTCAGTTGCAAGACTTGGCGGTGGGTTATGGCGGCAGTGCTTCACGTTATGACGAAGAAAAGCGCGTGGTGTTTCACAAAGATGTGGGACCGCTCATCAGCATGGAAGAGATGAGTCGCTGCATCCATTGCACACGTTGTGTTCGTTTTGGACAAGAAATTGCCGGCAGCATGGAGCTGGGCATGTCGCACCGCGGTGAGCACTCCGAGATTGAAACCTTTGTGGGTGAAACAGTCGATTCCGAACTGTCGGGCAACATGATTGACATTTGCCCAGTGGGTGCTTTGACCAGCAAGCCATTTCGCTACCAAGCGCGTACCTGGGAGTTGGGACGACGTAAATCCATCAGTCCGCACGACGCCACCGGTGCCAACTTGATCATGCAAGTCAAAAACCATCAGGTTTTGCGTGTGGTTCCTTTTGAAAATGAAGAAGTCAATGAGTGCTGGATTGCCGACCGCGACCGCTACAGCTATGAAGCGCTCAATGGCCCTGATCGTCTGACACAGCCCATGATCAAGCAGGGCGGCGAGTGGCAAACCGTGGATTGGCAACTGGCATTGGAATATGTTGCCAATGGTTTGAATGCTATCAAGGCTGACCATGGCGCAGCTGCCATTGGTTGTTTGGCCAGTCCGCACAGCACCTTGGAAGAGTTGTATTTGGCAGGTAAGGTATTGCGCGGCATGGGCAGTGACAACATCGATTCACGTTTGCGTGCAGCTGATTTCCACCATGACGGTCACGTCAGGTGGTTGGGTACCAGCATCGCATCTCTTTCTCAGTTGCAAAGAGCTTGGGTGATTGGCAGTGACATTCGCAAAGACCAGCCTTTGTTGGCACTGCGTCTGCGCCACGCTGCTCGCCATGGTGCTCAAGTCCATGCTTTGACAGGCACAACGCCAGACTGGGCTATGCCCTTGGCGCAAATGCAGGTGTTGCCTGCCTCGGATTGGTTGCAAGCCATGGCCGATGTGGCCGCTGCGGTGGCTCAGCACACTGGCATGGCTTCTCCTGTCCCAGGTAATGCGCAATCACCCGTAGCGATCGCTATTGCCTCTTCCCTCTTATCGGGCGAACGCAAAGCGATTTTGTTGGGCAATGCAGTAGCCCATCATGCACATTGCGCTGCTTTGCTGACACTTGCCAATTGGCTTGCCAAGCACACAAATGCCACGGTGGGTTTCTTGGGTGAGGCCGCCAACACCGTGGGCGCACAAGTCGCTGGTGCTTTGCCGCTGCAGGGTGGTTTGCATACACAGGCTATGTTGCATTCACCTCAAGTCAAAGCCATGGTGTTGTTGCATGCAGAACCTGTTGACGACTGTGCCCAAGCACAAGATGCATTGAAATCCTTGGCGACCAAGGACATGGTGATTACCTTGTCGCCGTTCAAAGCCAACATGGAATTCAGCGACGTGCTGTTACCTGTTTCACCATTCTCTGAGACAGCAGGAACTTTTATCAACACAGAGGGCAGGGCGCAAAGTTTTCATGGCGTGGTTCGTCCTTTGGGCGAAACGCGTCCAGCTTGGAAGGTCTTGCGTGTTTTGGCCAATATGTTGGGCGTGAGCGGTTTTGATTACGACACGGTGGAGCAAATCCGCGCGGATGTTTTATTGCCAGAATGGTCTTTGCGCCTGAGCAATGCATGCGACCAAACCATGACCCAGTTGCCCGTGATGGCGCATGCACCCGAAACAGCTCGCATTTATCAGTTGGATGGCCTGGTGCGTCGCTCACCCTCTCTGCAACAAACCGCAGATGCACAAACGAAGGAAGCCAACCATGTCTGAATGGCTTTACCAAACAGGTTTTGCGTTGACGGGTGCCGCTTGGTGGCAGACCATGGCTTGGCCCGTGCTTTGGATATTGCTCAAGATTGTGGCCGTGGTTTTGCCTTTGCTGTTGTGTGTTGCTTATTTAACGCTTTGGGAGCGAAAGGCCATTGGCTTTACCCAAATTCGCTTTGGCCCCAATCGCGTGGGACCCTTGGGGCTTTTGCAACCGATTGCAG
>JAIXYA010000085.1 GCA_027490485.1 Comamonadaceae bacterium | reverse complement strand
TTCGACAGTGCAGGTGCTTTGGACAAGCTGGAAGGCTTTGCCAGCTTTCATGGCCCTGATTTTTATGCTTTGCCCCGCAACACTGGCAAGGTGAGCCTGCAACGCCAAACTTGGACGCTCCCCGAGAGCCTGCCCTTTGGTCAAACCAGCCTCAAACCCTTGCGGGCAGGGGAAGCATTGGGGTGGCGGTTGATAGCTTGATGGATCTTGAAGTTTTCAATAAATATGCATGGTTTAAGCCTTGGCGTTTGACTGCTGACGAGATTCTTCATGCATGGCAACAGCAACCTAACGCCCTGCACACCTGCTTGGCAGCCAAGCAAACAGACTTCATCGCAGTACCCCAAACCCTGTTGCCAAGCGATGAAGCCTACGAAGCCTTTATCTACAGAACGCACACCGTACCCACACGCAACAACGCCCATGATTTTTTTAATGGCTTGTGTTGGTTGCGCTTTCCGCAAACCAAGCAACAACTTAACCGCTTACAAGCCCAAGCCCTTGCGCAACAAGGGGTAACTGCGCACAGAGGCGCCTTGAGAGATGCGCTGACCTTGTTCGACGAAAACGCGGCCTTGCTGTGTGCGCCTGAAGTGTTGTGGCAAGCCTTAAAGAGACAAGACTGGCAAGCATTGTTTGTGATGCACCGAGAAGCATGGAAAGACGCACATCTCACAGTGTTTGGTCATGCCCTATTAGAGAAGTTGCTAAAGCCCTATAAAGGCATCACCGCGCATGTGTTGTGTGTGCCTATGCCAGTGGATATTCAGGCCGCGGGTGACGCCTCATTGGACGCTTGGCTGTCACAACGCATTCATGAAACTGAAATGCGACGTAAACCGTTTTTACCCTTACCTGTACTAGGGGTTCCAGGTTGGTGGCCACCCAACGAAGACATGGGTTTTTATGCAGACCCGCAGGTGTTTCGTCCACAAAAAAAGCAAGGGTATTGAAAAAAACGAAATTGCCCTTACCATTTTCGACCTCAGGTCATCTTCTTGGCCAGTTCAAAGGACTTCATGAAACGCGTCATTCTTCTCATCGTTACCAACTTGGCAGTCATGCTGGTCTTGGGCATTGTGGCCAGCTTGCTGGGCGTCAACCAATTCCTGACCGCTAACGGTCTCAACCTCAGCGCATTGCTGGGCTTTGCCATGTTGATGGGCTTTGGCGGTGCTTTCATTTCTTTGCTCATCAGCAAGCCCATGGCCAAATGGACCACGGGTTCACAGGTCATTGATCAGCCCCAAAATGCAGACGAAGCTTGGTTGCTTGACACGGTAAAAACCTTGTCGCAGCGCGCAGGCTTGGAAATGCCCGAGGTGGCCATCTATGAAGGCGAACCCAACGCCTTTGCTACCGGTGCATTCCGTAACTCTGCCTTGGTCGCTGTCTCTACCGGTTTGCTGCAAGGCATGACCCGCGAAGAGGTGGAAGCGGTACTTGCCCATGAGGTTGCCCACATCCAAAACGGCGACATGGTCACCCTGACCTTGGTGCAAGGTGTGCTCAACACCTTCGTGGTCTTTCTCAGCCGTGTCATTGGCTACGCGGTGGACAGCGCTTTGCGTAAAAACGATGAGGAAAACACCGGACCAGGCATGGCCTACTACATCACCAGCATCGTTTTAGACATTGTGTTGGGCATTGCAGCCAGTGTTGTGGTGGCGTGGTTCAGCCGTCAGCGTGAGTTCCGCGCAGATGCAGGTGCCGCAGTATTGATGGGCCGCAAGCAACCCATGATCAACGCCTTGGCTCGCTTGCAGCATATGCAGTCAGAAGGCTTGCCTCCCAGTTTGCAAGCCATGGGCATCACCGGTGGCTTGGGCAAGATGTTCTCTTCGCACCCGCCTTTGGAAGAGCGTATCTCTGCTTTGCAGAACAGCTAAGTCACTTTTTATCAACGCGATTCGCCCAAGGCTTGGGCGATCGCGTTTTTTTTCACCCGAGGTTTGGGACATTGACCTTTGGGCAAGTCGAACCACACACGCACATCGTCTTCTAAACCTAGCCCGTGCATATAGTTGTAGATGGCTTTCTTCAAGCCCTGCCCCAACATATCGTGGTCAGTGCCTGTGGGGTCGACAAAACCAATGTCGTTTCGCGCAAAAGAACCCTCTGGCAAAGGGATCAATGTGACGCCATAGTCTTGCGGGTTCAGTCCCACAGGCGAATGCACGGTACAAGCAAAGCGGTGAAAAAAGCCACTTTGAATACACCCGTGTAAAAACAGTTGCCGTACATATTCCAAAGCATCCACCGTGTCCTGCACGGTTTGTGTAGGAAAGCCGTACATCAAATAAGCATGGACCAAAATACCCGATTGGGAAAAGCCATGGGTGACACGTGCGACTTGGTCTACCGTGACCCCTTTTTGCATCAAAGCCAGCAAGCGGTCACTGGCCACTTCCAAGCCACCCGACATGGCAATACAGCCGCTCTCAGCCAGCAGCTCAGCCAACAATGGTGTGAAGGTTTTTTCGAAACGGATATTGCCCCACCAAGAAATATGGATGCGTCTGCGCAAAAGTTCTTCTGCCATGGCCTTCAAAGCTTTGGGAGGTGCAGCTTCATCCACCAAATGAAAACCCGTTTGCCCTGTTTCACCGACGATACGCTCAATACGGTCCACCAAGGTATGCGCAGTCGCTGCGTCGTAGCGTGAGATGTAGTCCAAAGACACATCGCAAAAACTGCATTTCTTCCAATAACAGCCATGCGCCACCGTTAATTTGTTCCACCGGCCATCGCTCCACAAGCGGTGCATGGGGTTGAGCATATCTAGCAAGGACAAATAACTTTGCATAGGCAAGCCATCCCAAGTGGGTGTGCCTACATCGTCAAACGCTATATCGGGTTCGGCCCAGTTGGTGTACTTCACTTCGGTGTTTTCACGCGTAAAGGTGCGAACCAATCGCTGTGCAGAGCGTTTGCCTTGTAAGTGTTCAAGCAAAGCCAGCAGGGGGCGCTCACCGGCGTCCAAGGTGACGTAATCGACAAAGTCAAACAAACGCGGTTCATTCAAAGAGCGCAGCTCGGTGTTGACATAGCCGCCACCCAACACAATTTTTACATCGGGGTGGTGTTGTTTGATGGTTTGCGCCATTCGCAAAGCACCATAGACCGTGCCAGGAAAAGGCACTGAGAGCAACACCAGCTGCGGTTGATGCTCTTCAAAAGTTTCAAGGGTCAAGTCATGCAGTACTTGGTCGATGAAGCTTGGCGGTGCCGCCAAAGCCTTGGCCAGTGGGTCAAAGCTGGCTTGGCTGGAGGCCAGTGATTCACCGTAACGCACAAACGCAAATCGGTCATCCACCGCATCGCGCAGCACATCAGCCAAGTCATTCAAAAACAGGGTGGCGATGTGCCTAGCGCGGTCTTGCACACCCAAGGCGCCAAAGGCCCACATCAGGGTATCGTCGTCGGTATGGTCAAGGCTTGCGAAGCGTGGTCCTTCAGGCACAAAACCGCGTGCTGCAATGCGGTGTGCCAAGGTCGGGTCAAGGGCTTGCAAAAACCCAATCACTGGCTCTATACAGTCCACATAACGCTGAGCATGGTCTAAAAAGCAGTTCACACTGGCGCTGCGTTCATGCAGCGATTGGGCAGTGGCAATGGCTTGAACCTGCTGCAAACCCTCTGTACTGAACATGCGCAGCACCAGCTTCAAAGCCAAATCATCTTGCCTTGCATCGACGCCCTGTGAACGCAAAAAACCCGTCAAGTAAGCGCTTGACGGGTAGGGGGTGTTGAGTTGCGTCATGGGCGCAATCAGCGCCAAAACGCGAAAGTCTTTCACGCGGGAAGGTAACCTTCCACAGACAAATAGCGCTCGCCTGTGTCGTAGTTAAAGCCTAATACTTTGGCACCAGGGGCAAGTTCGGGGAGCTTTTGTGCAATGGCCGCCAAAGTGGCACCCGAAGAAATACCTACCAACATTCCTTCCTCACGGGCAGCGCGACGCCCGTATTCACGTGCGTCTTCAGCATCGACTTGGATCACGCCTGTGAGCAAATCGGTGTGCAAGTTTTGAGGGATAAAACCTGCACCAATGCCTTGAATCGGGTGAGGCGAGGGAGCGCCGCCAGAGATGACAGGCGAGGCCTTGGGCTCTACCGCAAACACTTGCAGCTGTGGCCATTTCTCTTTCAAGACTTGCGCGCAACCGGTGAGGTGTCCACCGGTGCCTACACCCGTGATGATGGCATCCAAGCCTTCGGGGAAGTCGGCCAAAATTTCCAAAGCGGTGGTGCGAACATGGACCGCGATGTTGGCGGCGTTCTCAAACTGCTGCGGCATCCAAGCGCCAGGTGTTGCATCCACCAGCTCTTGGGCGCGGGCAATGGCGCCCTTCATGCCTTTTTCGCGGGGCGTCAAATCGAAAGTAGCGCCATAGGCCAACATCAAACGGCGGCGTTCAATGGACATGCTGTCGGGCATGACCAACACCAGTTTGTAGCCTTTCACCGCTGCCACCATGGCCAAGCCCACACCCGTGTTGCCCGAGGTGGGCTCGATGATGGTGCCGCCGGGCTTTAATACGCCGCTTTTTTCGGCGTCTTCCACCATGCTCAACGCGATACGGTCTTTGATTGAGCCACCAGGATTGCTGCGTTCGGACTTGATCCACACTTGTGCATCTGCGCCAAATAAGCGGTTCATGCGTATGTGTGGGGTATGACCAATGGTCTCGAGGATGTTATGTGCTTTCATGCGCAGCTCCTTTATGTGAAGAACGATTTTGCAATACTTTCATAGCCACGGCTTCGCCGAGTTTGATGCCATCGACACCAGCCGACAAAATGCCACCGGCATAACCTGCACCCTCGCCGCCTGGAAAAAGGCCGTGCATATTCGGGCTTTGCAAATCTTTGCCACGCTCAATGCGCAAAGGCGACGAGGTGCGTGTCTCAACACCTGTCAGAACAGCATCAGCCATGTCAAAACCTTTGATCTTTCGACCAAAGATAGGCAAGGCTTCACGCATGGCGTCAATGGCGAAAGAGGGCAATACATGGCGCAAATCGGTCATGTGAACACCAGGCTTATACGAGGGTTCGACACTCCTCAAGGCGGTAGACGCTACGTCAGCCAATAAGTCGCCCACCAACTGTGCAGGTGCGTGGTAGTTGCTGCCCCCTGCAATGAAGGCTGCAGCTTCCAACTGTCTTTGCAACACCATGCCTGCCAAAGGATGAAAACCGTCGACGGTGTCCAAGGTGTCTAAGCGAACCGCACTACCCACTTCTTGGCCTAGCGCTGCCTCGAAAGAAGCTGCATCGGTGGGGTAGTCGCTTGGGTCAATGCCCACCACCATGCCCGCATTGGCATTGCGCTCGTTGCGTGAGTATTGGCTCATGCCATTCGTCACCACCCGTCCTGCTTCGCTGGTGGCTGCCACCACCGTGCCGCCTGGGCACATGCAAAAACTGT
>JAIXYA010000308.1 GCA_027490485.1 Comamonadaceae bacterium | reverse complement strand
ACCGGCGCACAGTTCAAGATCAGCATTGAAAAGCGCATTGCAGGCGCACAAGCTGTGGGTGCGCACAAAACCTCTATGTTGCAAGACATCGAACAAGGCAAAGCCCTAGAGTTGGATGCGATTTTGGGTGGGGTGATTGAACTGGGCCGCGTGGTCGGCATACCCACACCCACGCTGGAAAACGTCTACAGCTTGACACGCTTACTAGAGCAAAGTGTGTTGCAAAGCCAGCACGGATTGAAATTAAAAACTTAAAGGACAGATATGCAAACCCTTCAAGAATGGATGGACCAAGGCCAAGCGAATGCTGTATGTTTAAGCGCAGCCAACGCTGCACCATTGACCTACCAAGGTTTACGCAAGCTAAGCACCCATGTGCAAGAGGCACTCAATGCAGTCGGCATTGGTCGCAACGACCGCGTCGCCATTGTGTTGCCCAACGGTGCAGAAATGGCTGCCGCATTTGTGGCCGTGGCCGCTTGCACCACCTCTGCTCCGCTCAACCCTTCTTACCGCGCAGATGAGTTCGAGTTTTACCTGAACGATCTGAACGCCAAGGCGCTGGTTGTGGAAAAAGGTTCTGCGTCACCTGCAGTTGCTGTGGCTGAAAAATTGGGCGTGTCGATTGTGTATCTCTTGCCTACCCCATCTCTTGGTGCGGGTTCGTTCACACTGGACACCTCATCTAGGCAAGCGGCAACGGCGGCCTCAACTGGCATGGCATACGCAGATGATGTGGCTTTGGTGCTGCATACCTCTGGCACCACCTCACGTCCCAAAATTGTTCCGCTGACACAGCGCAATGTCTGCGCTTCAGCCCTACACATTGCAAAAAGCACCGCTTTCAGCGCCTCTGACCGCGGCTTGAACCTCATGCCCTTGTTCCATATCCACGGGCTGATTGCTGGCATTTTGGCGCCCTTGTCGCAAGGTGGCGAAGTGCATTGCACCAGCGGCTTCAATGCCTTGAAATTCTTTTCGCAAATGGAAGAAGTCAAACCTACTTGGTACACCGCTGTACCCACCATGCACCAAGCGATTTTGTCGCGTGCTGCCAATAACCGTGAGGTGATTGCCAAAGTGCCTTTGCGCTTTATTCGCTCGTCTTCCTCTTCTTTGCCCCCCCAGGTGTTGGCCGAACTTGAAGCCACGTTTCATGCACCCGTCATTGAAGCCTATGGCATGACCGAAGCGGCGCATCAAATGGCCTGCAACCCGTTGCCGCCCGGTAAACGCAAGCCTGGCACCGTGGGTTTGGCGGCCGGTCCCGAAGTGGCCATCATGGACACCGAAGGTCAACTGCTGGCGACTGGCAGCACCGGTGAAATTGTGATTCGCGGCCCCAACGTCACCCCGGGCTATGAAAACAATGACACGGCCAATGCAGAAAATTTCACCCAAGGCTGGTTTCGCACAGGCGACCAAGGTGTGATGGACAGCGAGGGCTACATCAGCATCACTGGCAGGTTGAAAGAAATCATCAACCGTGGGGGCGAAAAAATCAGCCCACGTGAAATCGATGAAATTTTGATGGACCATGCGGCGGTTGCGCAAGTGGTGTGTTTTGGCATCCCCCATGACAAATTGGGTGAAGAAGTAGGTGCTGCTGTGGTTCTGCGCGACGGGCAAAGCGCCACTGAAAAAGAACTTCGCGACTATGTCGCCACCCGCGTGGCTGACTTCAAGGTGCCGCGCAAAATCTTGCTACTCGAAGAAATTCCCAAAGGTGCCACTGGCAAACTTCAACGCATAGGCATGGCTCAAAAGCTCGGTTTGGCCTGATGGCCATGTCCTTTGCGGATGTGATCGTGGCCTTGTTGCTCTTGGGCACGGTGGCGGGTTTTTTGGCAGGCATGCTGGGTGTGGGTGGCGCACTCATGATGATTCCTTTCATCACTTTCTTGCTCAGTACCCAAGGCGTTGACCCAGACTCCGCGGTCAAGATGGCGATTGCCACGGGCATGTCCACGATTGTGGTGACCTCACTGGCAAGCACCCGTGCGCACCACAAACTGGGTGCAGTGCGTTGGGACTTGGTAAAAGGTTTGGCCCCCGGCATATTGCTCGGCAGCGCCTTGTCAAGCTTGTGGTTGTTTGCGGTGTTGAAAGGCTCGGCGTTGGCCTTGTTCTTTGCAGGCTTTACCGCGTTTTCAGCCACCCAAATGATCTTGGACAAAAAACCCAAACCCTCTAGGCAAATGCCAGGCCTCTTGGGGCAAACCGCCGTAGGCACACTCATTGGCACCTTGTCAGGCTTGGTGGGTGCCGGTGGTGCTTTTGTCAGCATTCCCTTCATGACCTGGTGTAACGTCCCTATACGCCAAGCGGTTGCCACCAGTGCTGCGATTGGTTTTCCTGTGGCCTTGGCCAACGCACTGGGCTATGTGGTGAGTGGTTGGGATGCGCCGCACAACGTGGATTGGAGCTTTGGCTACATCTGGCTACCTGGCTTGGTGGTCATTGGTCTGTGCACCATGGTCACCGCACCCATGGGCGCTCGTTTGGCCCACAGACTGCCGGTGCATAAGCTCAAACGCGGTTTTGCTTTGCTGCTCTTTTTACTGGCCAGCTACATGCTCTACCGCGGCTTGAAGCGTTAACGCAGCACCAACACTGGAACGGTGGAATGGGTCAACACGTTTTGTGTTTCGCTGCCCAACAGTACGCGTTTGATGCCTTTGCGACCATGGGAGGCCATCACAATCAAATCAGCCTTGTATTTG
Organism: Comamonadaceae bacterium; assembly: GCA_027490485.1. Taxonomy (GTDB): domain Bacteria; phylum Pseudomonadota; class Gammaproteobacteria; order Burkholderiales; family Burkholderiaceae_C; genus Limnohabitans. The sequence continues at coordinate 322 of JAIXYA010000308.1, read as the reverse complement.
GTGGCAGCCTTAACCAAACCTTCAGAAATATCATCTGACTTCACCACCGATGTCTTGATCATCAGGCCTTTGGCAGCAGCGCTGGATGCGATTTTGTCCAACACCATTTGCGCACCTGCCGCCCACTGCGCCTCGATGCTTTTGACATCGATATCCGCCACCGTGAAAGAGCCCTCAAAACAAGTTTGAACATAGCGAGGAATGACCTTCACAGCGATCAATTCGGCACTGAATTTGGCTGCCAAATCGATGGCGCTTTTAGTCGCCTTTTGTGACAGCTTAGAGCCATCGGTGGCCAACATGATGGTTTTGAACATAGGTT
>JAIXYA010000312.1 GCA_027490485.1 Comamonadaceae bacterium | reverse complement strand
ACGCCGTAGTTGATGTGGCGTCCGCCCTGGCCATGCTCGTCTTTCACCACGTTGCCCGCCAAGTCAACGCGCAGATTGGGCGTGGACTTGGTGTTGGTCAGATTGGATCCGGTCAGGTCGGCGCTGCCGCCGAGCATCTCGGGGATGGCGGCGGTAAAAGCTTCCAAAGCCAATTGGCTGGCCTTGCGGCTGGCGACGGTTTCGGCCTTGGTGTTGGCTGCGACCACCGCATCCACCACAGTTTGGTGGAAATTCTGGGGCAAATCACCGGCCATGCGACGCTTGAACTCGGTAGCTAAAGCGGGGTGGGCGGCGGCGTAAGCGGTGAATTGGTGGTTCCAGTGTTCTTCTGCCTTGTGGCCCTTGTCTTTGGCGCTCCAGTCGTCGTACACCTCTGCAGGCACGACGAAAGGTGCATGGTGCCAGCCAATCGCGGCGCGGGTGAGGGCAATTTCATCTGAGCCCAAAGGTTCGCCGTGGGCTTTGGCGGTGTCCACGCGGTTGGGGCTGCCTTGGCCGATGTGGGTTTTGCAGGCGATCAGCGTGGGCTTGTCGGCGCTGTGTTTGGCGGTAGCGATGGCGCGGCTGACTGCTTGCACATCGTGGCCATCCACCGTGATGACGTTCCAGCCGTAGGCCTTGAAGCGAGCGGGGGTGTCGTCGATGAACCAAGGCGTGACCTTGCCATCGATGGAAATGCCGTTGTCGTCATACAAAGCGATGAGCTTGTTCAACTTCCAAGCGCCAGCCAAGGCGCAAGCCTCGTGGCTGATGCCTTCCATCATGCAACCGTCACCCATGAACACATAAGTGTGGTGGTCGACGATGCTGTGGTTGGGGCGGTTGAACTCGGCGGCCAAGAGTTTTTCGGCCAGCGCCATGCCCACCGCATTGGTGATGCCTTGGCCCAAGGGACCGGTGGTGGTTTCCACACCGGGGGTGATGCCCACTTCGGGGTGGCCAGCGGTTTTGCTGTGCAACTGGCGGAAGTTTTTCAACTCGCTCATCGGCAGGTCGTAGCCGGTCAGGTGCAGCAAGGCATAAATCAGCATGGAGCCGTGGCCGTTGGACAGCACAAAGCGGTCGCGGTCGGCCCAATGCGGATGTTGAGGGTTGTGTTTCAGGTGCTCTCCCCACAAAGCCACGGCGATATCGGCCATGCCCATGGGCGCGCCGGGATGCCCGGAGTTGGCTTGCTGAACAGCGTCCATGGCCAGCGCGCGAATCGCACTCGCCATTTGTTGGTGATTGGCCATGGGGGCTCCGTTCTTATTTGGGGTAGTTAGTGGGGTCGGCGATTTTAACCAAATCTTTTGTATCCAAGTCTGGGCAGCTAGCTAAACTGCTTTCATGACCCATCGCCCCAATTTCTTGAACCAGCCTGCCCAAGCCATGCTCTTGGCAGCGGGGCGGGGCGAACGCATGCGCCCTCTTACCGACACCACACCCAAGCCTTTGCTGCAAGTGCGGGGCAAGCCTTTGCTTTGGTACCCCTTGAATGCTTTGGCATTGGCAGATGTAAACGCTGTGGTGATCAATACCGGTTGGCTGGGCGATCAGATTGAACCTGCTTTGGGAATGCGTTTCACGCCGAACCTTGAACCGGGCCATGTCCCGCCTTCCATGGCCGCCAACAAACTGCAACTGCGCTATTCCCATGAGGGTCGCGGGGCTGGCGAAGCACTGGAAACCGCAGGTGGCATTGTGCGGGCCTTGCCCATGCTGGCCGATGTATTTTGGGTGGCGGCAGGGGATATTTATGCGCCCGAGTTTGGGTTTTCGCCTGAGGCATATGAGCGTTTTAAAGCCAGCACCTGCTTGGCGCACATTTGGCTGGTGCCCAACCCGGCACACAACCCCAGTGGCGACTTTGGAATGTCTGAGCAAGGTTTGGCGCTCAATCTGCCAAAACCCCATCAGGCTCATGGCTCCACACCCGCTGGTTTTGCCGCTCAAACGCTTTTCACCTTCAGCACCATCGCCCTGTACAAACGCGCTTTCTTTGAGGCTGATTGGTGCCCCATTCCCTCCGGCAACCCCGACGGGGTTAAAGCGCCCTTGGCGGCCATGCTCAGAGCCGCCATGGGCCAGGGTTTGGTCAGCGCCTCTATATATAAGGGCTTGTGGGTAGATGTGGGCACGCCAGAGCGTTTGGCACAGTTGAACGCCTGAAGCAGGGGCAACTAACCGCCGACGCCATGGCCCAATAGCCTGCGGGTCAACAATGCAGGCATGTCTCGCCGTCCGTCGGCGATCAGGTAAATTACAGCTTGCTTGCCGTGCAGTCGGTAAATCACCCGGTAGGGCTTGAAAAACACCTGTCGGTACTGTTGGATACCCACGGCCAACAGCTCTTTAGGGCGGCTGCCTCGCTCGGGCAACTTGGACAAGCTCTGCGCCACGTCCATAAGGTTGTCAAGCAGTCGGTGGGCGTTGGCCACGCTGTCGTGTTCGGCAACGTGGACAAAGAGGGCCTCCAAGTCTTGCTCCGCCCCTTGGGTCAGCACCACTTCATAAACGACGGGTCGTGTGGCCATGGCTACACACAGGCTCAGGGTTTGGGGTGCTTGGCACGCAAACGCTTGACCGCTTCGGTCAGTGGTTTAGTTTTTCCTTCGGCCACTTCTTGGTTGCCCAAGGCCAACAGCTTTAGAAGCGCCAAGGTGTCCTGGGTTTCCTCGTAGGAGGCCACGTCCTGCAACACCGCACGTGCTTCGCCGTTTTGGGTGATGACCAGTGGCTCGCGGTCGGCCGTGATTTGCGCCAGCACCTGTGCCGCATGGGTTTTCAGGTAGCTGATGGGTTTGACTTGGGTGGAGTAATGCATGGGCTGAATATAGTCTTTTAAAGGTCTTTAGGCAATTTGCCAATTGCACCTGATCACGACTTCTACAATCCCGCCATGACTTCTATCTATTCGCAACGCCGCGCCGCATTGGCCGCCCAATTGGGCCATGGCGGTGTGGCCATCATCCCCACCGCGCCTGAACGCGCCCGCAACCGCGACAGCGATTTCCCTTACCGCCACGACAGCTACTTTTACTATCTGACGGGTTTTACCGAGCCCAATGCTTACCTGGTGATCGCGGCCAACGGCCACAGCACTTTGTTTTGCCAACCTAAAGACCTAGAACGTGAAATCTGGGACGGCATCCGCTTGGGCCCTGAGGCTGCACCCGCCGTCTTGGGCGTGACCCAAGCGCATTCGGTGGGCGAGTTGAACAAAGAACTGCCCAAGTTGCTGGAGAACCAAACTACTGTGTGGTTCCCGTTTGCCACCCATGAGGCATTGACCGCGCAAGTGGACGGCTGGTTAACCCAGGTGCGTGCCCGGGTGCGCATGGGCGTGTCCTGCCCCTCGTCGCAACAAGACCTGTGCACCTTGCTGGATGAAATGCGCTTGGTGAAAGACGCCCATGAGCAAGACACCATGCGCCGCGCCGCCCGTATCAGCGCCCACGCCCATGTGCGGGCCATGCAAACCAGCGCCCGTATGTTGCGCGCCGGCCAAGATGTGCGTGAGTACCATTTGGAAGCCGAATTGCTACACGAATTCCGCCTGCACGGTTCGCAGTTTCCCGCTTACACCTCCATCGTCGCCGCGGGTGCCAACGCCTGTGTGCTGCATTACCGCGCCGATGTGGCGCCGGTTCGCGATGGCGAGTTGGTGCTGATTGATGCGGGTTGCGAATTGGACGGCTATGCCTCGGACATCACCCGCACCTTCCCCGCCAATGGCAAGTTCTCCAGCCCACAAAAAGACCTGTACCAAGTGGTGCTGGCCGCACAGCATGCGTCTGCGGCAGCCACCAAAACAGGTGCTCGTTTCAACGACCCGCATGAAGCCGCGCTGCGTGTCTTGTCCCAAGGTTTGCTGGACTTGGGGTTGCTGACCCAAGCCAAGCACAGCTCAGTGGACGATGTGCTGGAAAAGAAAGCCTATTTTCCTTTTTACATGCACCGCACCAGCCATTGGCTGGGCATGGATGTGCATGACTGCGGCAGCTATGTGGAACCCGGCGTTGCCAACACCGCCCCCGCCAAAGCTGACCCGCTCACAGGTGTCATGGTGCAAGCCCGACCCAGCAGGGTGCTGCACCCCGGCATGGTGCTCACCCTAGAGCCCGGCCTGTATGTACGCCCGTCAGAAGATGTACCCGAGGCGTTTTGGCACATCGGCATTCGCATCGAGGACGACGCAATCGTCACCGCCACCGGGTGTGAGCTGATCACCCGGGACGTGCCGGTGGAAGTCGCTGACATTGAAAGTTTGATGGCAAAGTAGTTTTGGGGTGCCTTTTTAGTGGCACACCGGTGTATGCTCGGGAAAATATCCCGATGCTTTATGACTAATTCTTCTTTTCCCAAGCTTTTATCCACCTCTGCGCTGCTCTGTTTGCTCTGCCCCATGGCATGGGCCGATGTTGAGCTGTGGGGCGGCAAGCCTTCCCTAGGCTTGGAATTTGAGCACCAAAAAATGGCCTTCGGTGCAGGACACTCGAACGCCCTCACCCTGGTACCGGGCTTGAGCTTCAAAGATAGCTTCATCCACAAAGTCGATGTGCTGATTGAGGCCGAGCGAGAAAACGAAATTGAAGATGGCGTGAATGAAAAAACCCACGTCAAAAAGCTGGCCTTGCGCTTGAAAAAGAATTTTGAGCTGAACGACAGCTGGGCACTGTTTCTCAGAGGCTTGGTCGGCAGAGAGTGGAACACCTTGGAAAACTTCAACTACAGCTACGTCGACACCGGTATCCATTACGAAGTTGGCGCATTTGGCTTGATGGCGGGCTTGCGTTTTCAACGCACCTTGGATGGCACGGCTGGCCACGACAGAAACAAATTTCGCTTCGGGCCAAGCTATGAAATAGACGCACACCATGAAATTGAATTGCGTTTTGTGCGCGCATGGAATGTGCAAACCCGCAAGCTTGACAGCGACGCTTTCATCGCTGAGTACACCTACAAATTCTGAATCTGAGACACGCCTAGAATCGGTACGGCTTGCCAGACACCCTGCTTCTGGCAGCGCTTGGAGTTCCTCATGGCCCCCCGCTCTCTATCGCCTACTGACCACACCAGCAAAGAAGCCCGCGCCGAATTGCGCCGCGCCGCCCTCGAATACCATGAGTTCCCAAGCCCCGGCAAGGTGGCCATTCAAGCCACCAAGCAGTTGCTGAACCAACATGATTTGTCGCTGGCTTACTCGCCAGGTGTGGCTGCTCCCTGCGAAGAAATCGTCAAAGACCCCAACAACGCCTACAAATACACCAGCCGCGGCAATTTGGTCGCGGTCATCACCAACGGCACCGCGGTGCTGGGCTTAGGTGACATCGGCCCCGTGGCCGCCAAACCAGTGATGGAAGGCAAGGGCGTGTTGTTCAAAAAATTCGCGGGCATCGATGTGTTCGACATCGAAGTCAACGAAAAAGATCCCGACAAACTGGTCGACATCATCGCGGCCTTGGAGCCCACCTTTGGTGGCATCAACCTCGAAGACATCAAAGCGCCTGATTGTTTTTATGTCGAGCGCAAATTGCGCGAACGCATGAAGATTCCGGTGTTTCACGACGACCAACACGGCACCGCCATCGTGGTCGGCGCAGCGATTTTGAATGGCTTGAAAGTGGTCGGCAAAGACATCGCCCAAGTGAAATTGGTGGCCTCTGGTGCAGGTGCTGCCGCTTTGGCGTGCTTGGGCATGCTGGTCAAGCTGGGCATGCCGCGCAAAAACATCTGGGTCACCGACTTGGCGGGTGTGGTCTACGAGGGCCGCACCGAGTTGATGGACGAGGACAAAATTCAGTTTGTTCAAAAGACCGACAAACGCACCTTGGCAGAAGTGATCGACAACGCCGATGTGTTTTTGGGTCTGTCAGCAGGCGGTGTGTTGAAGCCCGAGATGGTGAAAAAAATGGCAGCCAAGCCGCTCATCATGGCGCTGGCCAATCCCACGCCAGAGATCTTGCCGGAAGAGGTGCTGAAAGTGCGCAGTGATGCCATCATGGCCACCGGTCGCACTGACTATCCCAACCAGGTCAACAACGTCCTGTGCTTCCCCTATATTTTCCGGGGTGCTTTGGACGCGGGTGCGTCCACCATCACCTCGGAGATGGAAATCGCGGCGGTGCATGCCATCGCCGAACTCGCGCAGGCCGAGCAAAGCGAGGTGGTGGCTGCCGCCTATGCGGGAGAAACCTTGGCCTTTGGCCCCGAGTACCTGATCCCCAAGCCCTTCGATCCACGCCTGATGATGAAGATCGCACCCGCCGTGGTGCAAGCCGCGATTGCAAGCGGCGTGGCCCAGCGCCCTATCACCGACATGGACGCCTACCGCGAGAAATTGCAATCCCTGGTGTATGCCTCTGGCTCGGCGATGAAGCCCATCTTTGCGGCTGCCAAGCGAGGCCTGAAAAAGCGCATTTGCTTTGCCGAAGGTGAGGACGAACGCATACTTCGCGCCGCGCAAATTGTGTTGGACGAAGGCTTGGCCAAGCCCACCTTGATTGGCCGCCCCGCCATCATCGCGCAGCGCATCGAGCGTTTTGGCTTGCGACTGGTTGAAGGTGTGGATTACGAAGTGGTCAACGTGGAAGACGACCATCGCTACAAAGACTTTTGGCAGACTTACCACCAACTCACCGCTCGCAAGGGTGTGGCGGCCCAGTTGGCAAAAATTGATATGCGCAGGCGACTCACGCTGATTGGCTCGATGATGCTGCACAAAGGTGAAGTCGATGGCTTGATCTGCGGCACCTGGACCACGCCTGACGCACATTTGCACTACATCGATCAAGTGATTGGCCTGCGCAAAGGCATCAGCACCTATGCCTGTATGAACGCTTTGTTGCTGCCCGACAGGCAAGTGTTTTTGGTTGACACCCACATCAACTACGACCCCAGCGCCGAGCAATTGGCCGAAATCACCATCATGGCCGCCGAAGAAATGAAGCGCTTTGGCGTGGTGCCCAAAGCCGCGCTGTTGTCGCACTCTAACTTTGGCAGCAGCAAGCATGCGAGCGCGGTCAAAATGCGTGAAACCTTGGCCTTGGTGCAAGCCAAGGCACCTTGGCTGGAAATTGATGGGGAAATGCATGGCGATGTCGCCATCGACACGCCTGCCAGGCGCAATCTCATGCCCTTTACGACTTTGCACAGTGATGCCAATTTGCTGGTTTTGCCAAATTTGGATTCAGCCAATATCGCTTACAACCTGCTCAAAACCGCGGCTGGCGGCAACATCGCCATCGGCCCGGTGCTTTTGGGCGCAGCCAAACCGGTGCAAATTTTGACGGCCAGCACCACGGTCAGGCGAATTGTGAACATGACAGCCATCACGGTTGCTGACATAAACTCAATAAAATAATTGTTTCAGCGAGTGCAAGGGCTAACTTAGCTTTCTTTTTTAACCCTGTTGACCCTGTAGCCAAGTCTGTCAATCCTTGCAAATTTGTCTGGCTTGGCGGATAATTCGTGACTTAAACACTCGGGTTAACTCAGGGGAAGTACCTACTTTCCCACACTCAACTTAAGGGATTGCTGTGGCAACAGACCTGCCTCTTCGTACTGTCAAGACCAATATTGTTCAGTCTATCCGCGCCTTCAGCGTGGCCGATCTGCAATTTTCGGCTGCTCAGCTGGGTTATCACTTTTTGTATGCCAATTTGGCAGACGCCCAAAGCAAGCAAGACATTTTGGACATGACTGCCTTGCAGTTCACTTTTCCTAGCTTGGCCAGCAAGAATTTTGACGCCTTGTTCGACCACATGAGCGACGCCTTGCACAAATCTGGTGCACAGCCTGGCTTTGTGCTGGTTTTGGAACACATCCCTGCCCACGCCAAATTTGACAAAGAAGCCCGTGAACAACTGTTGGACGTTTTCCGTGAAGCCGCCGAGTTCTGGGCCGAGCGCAAAGTCTCTTTCCGCTGCTTCTATTCTTTCTCGGTTGCACGCGCTGCCGCCTTAGACCGCCCTGCTGACGCCACGCAAACCGCTGGCATCGATTTAGGCGAAGGCGAAAAAATGCCAACCGACAAGTTGGTGGATGTCTCTCCCTTGGCTTTGCGCATGAGCAGTCCTTTCAACGCAGGTTACTGGCTGACAGCAGCTTAAAAGCACATCAGCCTGTAATGTAAAAAGCCCTGCAATGCAGGGCTTTTTTCTTGGGGCCGCTTATTTCAAAGCGCCAAACACTTTGCTGAGAATCGCGCTACCGGTACCTATGGGGTCTTGGCGGATTTTCTTTTCTTCCTCGCCAATCATCCAATACAAGCCATCCAAGGCTTTGCCGTTAACGTAATGTTCCAAGGACGCGTCTTGTGGTTTGACCAAGCCCAATTTCGATGCCTTGCCCGCCACCGCGTTGTACTTATCGACCAACCCTACTTTGGCGGTGGCTTGGGTAATCACGGGTAAAAATTGTTGGCCCAAGGGTTCGCGGGTTTTGCTGCTGAAGTAGTTGGTGGCGGCGGTGCTGCCACCTTGCAAAATGGTTTTGGCATCTTGCACGCTCATGGACTTCACAGCGCCGACCAACATATCTTTGGCCATGGGAACAGCGCTTTCCGCTGCGCGGTTCATGCCCAAAATCAATTCATCGACTTTTTTGCCCTGGCCCAGCTTTTTCAGCCAACCGGCGGCATCGTTCAAATAGCCCGGCAAAACGATGCGGATGTTGTCGTTGCGCATAAAGCCATCAGTGACACCCAGCAAACTGACCGCCGACAACGCGCCTTTTTCCAAGGCGGCTTTCAAGCCCGTGGAGGCATCGGCACCGGTAATGTCGTTCAAGCTGATGGCTTGAGCGGCTTGCGACCAAGCGGTCAAAGTGAGCAGTTGAAGGAAGCTGGTGGTATGAAATTCGCGTCGGTTCATAAGATGCACCCCTAGGTTTATAAACCTTGAGTGTACATAATGAACAATAAAAATACTTAAATAATATTCATTTGTTCGGGTTTGCTGCTGATGACGCCGCCGCCCAAACACACCTCACCGTCATACAACACAGCCGACTGCCCCGGCGTGACTGCCCATTGGGCATCGGGAAAGTCCAGCTGCATTTGGGCATCGGACCAAGACAAATGGCAGGCAGCGTCTTGCTGACGGTAGCGGGTTTTCGCGTGGAATGTGCCCGCTGGGGGTGGGCTACCCGCGATCCAACTCAGGTCATCGGCTTGGAGTTGGGAAGACAGCAGCCACGGGTGGTCATGGCCTTGCACCACCCACAGTGTGTTGTGGGTCATGTCTTTGCGCGCCACAAACCACGGCTCGTGGTCACCGCCACCGCGCTGCGCGCCTTTGTCTTTGATACCGCCAATGCCCAAACCTTGGCGTTGACCCAGAGTGTAAAAACTCAAGCCCTGGTGCTGGCCGATCTTGCGACCCGCGTCTGTTTTGATAGGTCCTGGTGCTTTGGCGATGTAGCGGTTCAAAAATTCTCTGAACGGCCGCTCGCCAATGAAGCAAATGCCGGTCGAGTCTTTTTTGCGGGCGTTGGGCAAACCCGCCTCATCGGCCAAACGCCGCACCTCGGTTTTTTCAATCTCGCCCACCGGAAACAAGGTTTGCGACAACTGCGCTTGGGTCAGGCGGTGCAAAAAATAGCTTTGGTCTTTGCTGGCGTCCACGCCTTTCAGGAGTTCATGCAATCCGGTGCCGGGGTTGTGGCGCACCCGCGCATAGTGGCCGGTGGCGATCTTGTCCGCCCCCAATCGCATGGCATGGTCTAAAAACGCTTTGAACTTGATTTCAGCGTTGCACAAAATGTCAGGGTTGGGCGTGCGACCGGCTTGGTATTCGCGCAAAAATTCGGCGAACACACGGTCTTTGTAATCGGCCGCGAAATTGACATGCTCGATGTCGATGCCAATGACATCGGCGACCGCCGCCGCGTCGATGAAGTCTTGCTTGGTGGAGCAATATTCGTCGTCGTCGTCATCTTCCCAGTTCTTCATGAAGATGCCGACCACCTCGTGGCCTTGCTGTTTCAGCAGCAGCGCGGTGACGGCCGAGTCAACGCCGCCGCTCAAACCCACCACGATGCGCTGTTTTTTCAATGCGTCTCTTCAGGTGGCAAACGCCGCAATACCCGTGATGGCGCGGCCCAAAATGAGGGCGTGGATGTCGTGCGTGCCCTCGTAGGTGTTGCCCACCTCCAGGTTCACCAAGTGGCGTGCCACACCAAACTCGTCGCTGATGCCGTTGCCGCCCATCATGTCACGCGCCATGCGGGCGATATCCAACGCCTTACCGCAGGAGTTGCGCTTCAAGATGGAGGTGATTTCCACGCTGGCCGAGCCTTCGTCTTTCATGCGGCCCAAGCGCAAGCAGCCTTGCAGTCCGAGTGAAATCTCGGTTTGCATATCTGCCAATTTCTTTTGGATGAGCTGGTTGGCAGCGAGTGGGCGGTCAAACTGCTGGCGATCCAAGGTGTATTGGCGAGCGCGGTGAAAACAGTCTTCGGCCGCACCCAAAGCCCCCCAAGCGATGCCGTAGCGGGCGCTGTTCAGACAAGTGAACGGGCCTTTCAAGCCTTGCACCTCAGGAAAGGCGTTTTCTTCGGGCACAAACACGCCGTCCATCACGATCTCGCCTGTGATGGATGCGCGCAAACCCACTTTGCTGTGGATGGCCGGTGCGCTCAAACCCTTCATGCCTTTTTCCAGCACAAAACCACGGATGGGGCCGACCGCGCCGGACTCGCTGACCTCTTTGGCCCAGACCACAAACACATCGGCAATCGGTGAATTGGAAATCCACATCTTGTTGCCCTTGAGCTGGTAGCCGCCCTTCACCTTTTGTGCACGGCTGGCCATGCTGGCGGGGTCGGAGCCGTGGTCGGGTTCGGTCAAACCAAAGCAGCCTATCCACTCGCCGGTGGCGAGTT
>JAIXYA010000008.1 GCA_027490485.1 Comamonadaceae bacterium | reverse complement strand
TGGTTTGCGTACAGCTGCCTTGCATGGCGATAAAAGCCAAGATGAACGCCTGAAAGCTTTAGAGGCGTTCAAAAAAGGCGAAGTCGATTTATTGGTGTGTACCGACGTGGCCGCCCGTGGTTTGGACATTAAAGATGTCCCAGCCGTGTTCAATTTTGATGTGCCTTTCAATGCGGAAGACTATATTCACCGCATAGGCCGCACGGGACGCGCAGGTGCCGAGGGCTTGGCAGTGAGTTTTGCTTCAGCTTCAGACTTGCGCTTGGTTGCCGATATTGAAAAGCTCACCAAACAAAAAATCGATTTCACCGTGTTGGAGTTAGAGGAAGAGCGTGCATTTCCCCGTCGCTCTCGCTCAGGCGATGATGAGCGCCCAAGGCGTGATGCCGATGAACGATCGGGTACGCCGCGCAGTCGCTTCACACCTGCTAAGCCACCCGCTGACCCATTTTTTGATAAACCCTACGAGGCCAGTGTCCAGCCGAGTTCATCGGATGTGAATGACGTCTCATCCAAGGCGGACATGGCTCCCGTGCGGGGAAGTATTTCTCCCAATATCAAACCCAAGCGCAAAGTTGCTGCTCTGTTCAAAACCACTTCTTAAGACTGTGCGTGCCTTGTCAGGTAAGCGCCAACGCAAAGGCTGCGCAGTCAATCTGGTGACGTTGGTGAATCCCCGGTCCGTGTGCGTTCAACTCGAGTCCGCTCAAACACCGACCCCAAACACAGCCTGTATCAAGCTCGATCACGTCTTGGCGTTGCATAGGCGTCAAGGTAGACCAATGGCCAAAAGCGATGCAGGTATCTTGTGTGCGGCGCAGAGGGACATCAAACCAAGCCATAAAACCTGGCGGCGCTTGCGTGGCGTCAAGGTGGTGCTTGAATTCCATTTCGCCCAAGGCTGTGCAAAAGCGCAGCCGAGTCAATGCATTCACAATGACTCTCAAGCGCTCAATTCCTTCGAGTTCATCGCTCCAGGCGGCGGGCAAGTTGCCGTACATCTGCTCGATAAATACTTGCCAGTGGGGACCTTGCAAAACGGTTTGCACCTCTTGGGCCAGAGTGAGGGTTTGCGTCACATCCCACTGCGGCAACACCCCCGCATGAACCATCAACACACCTTCTTCATACATCGCCAAGTTTTGCAGACGCAACCAGTCCATCAAAGCGTTGCGGTCAGGGGCTTGCAAAATATCGTCCACCGTGTCCCCACGTTTAAGGGCTTGAACGCCGAGGTGTATGGCCAGCAAATGCAGATCATGGTTGCCAAGCAAGCACCGCGCACTGCTGCCCAAGTTGTGCAAGCGGCGCAAGACCCCAAGGTTGTCTGGCCCACGGTTGACCAAGTCGCCCAGCAGGAAGACGGTGTCGCGGCTTGGCGAAAAATCGACTTTTTCAAGCCATTGCGACAATGCACTGTCGCAGCCTTGTATGTCGCCAATCAAGTAAAGTGCCATGGCATGATTGTCATAGATTCTTCTGAACCGCACCCTTGCGGGTTTTTGTCTGCCTGATGCCATGGATGTATTGCTGATTATTTTTTTGACTTTTCTGAATGCCATCTTTGCCATGTCCGAGATGGCATTGGCATCGAGCCGAAAAACTTTGCTCTCACAGCTTGAAGCTTCAGGCGCTTATGGAGCCAAAGCCGCCTTGGCGCTGCAAACACGACCCACAGAGTTTTTGTCCACCATTCAAATTGGCATCACGACATTGGGCGTGATCAACGGTATCGTGGGCGAAGCAGCCTTCAGCAATGGCTTGTCTAGGTGGTTGTCTGGGTGGCCTGTTCTCGAGCCAGTGGCAGGTATTTTGGCGACCACCGTGGTGGTGACGATCATCACCTTCAATACGATTTTGTTTGGCGAACTGGTTCCAAAGCGCATAGGCCAGTTGTTTCCTGAAACAGCAGCACGCTGGACTGCGCCGATGATGCTTGCCACGGCCACGATGACCAGACCCTTGGTTCATTTGCTTTCTAAAACGACTGCTGTCATTTTGCATTTGTTGCGCATAGATGCGCATCAAACACGGCAAGTGACCGAGGAAGAAATTAGAGCCAGCTTGGTCGAAGGTGTGGACGCAGGTTTGATTGAGCACCACGAGCATCAAATGGTGAAAAATGTATTTCACTTGGATGAACGGGAATTGCCTTCCATCATGGTGCCTCGCACAGATATCGTTTGGCTTGACAGCCAACTTTCAACCCAGCAAGCGGTGGAGTCTTTGTCTGAACTGGACGCGCACTCTTGGTATCCGGTTTGCCGTGAGGGTTTGGATGAGATTTTGGGCGTTGTCAGCATGGCCAGTTTGTTGCACAACCGATCCTCTTTTGAGCCGATTACGCAATGGATGGAGCCCGCTGTTTTTGTGCCAGAAACGCTTAGCGGATTGGATATGTTGGCGCAGTTTCGCCATCCCCATCAAAGCACTGACGCACCAGCCCCCAGCGGCGGTGGGCGCATGGTGTTGGTGGTCGACGAGTATGGTGTGGTGCAAGGCTTGATGACGCCGCGTGACTTGCTTGAAGCCATCACCGGTGAATTGGTGCAAACCAATGCAGAAGATGACGCGTGGGCGGTACAGAGAGAAGATGGCAGTTGGTTGCTCGATGGCATGATGCCTGTGCAAGAACTCAAGTCGCGTTTAAATATCAAAATACTGCCGCAAGAGGATGATGCCATCTACAACACACTGGCAGGGCTGCTGCTTGCCGTGTCTGGCAGATTGCCTAAAGTGGGAGAGGCAATCTACGCTGAAGGTTGGCGCTTTGAAGTGGTGGACTTAGACGGCAGGCGTATCGACAAGGTGTTGGCCAGTTACCAGCCACAAGGTTTGGACACGGGACCCAATACCTAAGCCCAATCCCTCAGTGCAGTTTTAGTGGGTTTTTTTCTCTTGAGGAGAAATGTGATCAAGCTTTGAATTAATATCTTTCACAGTTTTGCGAATGGCGTCCACCCTGCCGTGAAACTCTTCCATTTTGTGCTGCTTGGCAAGAAGCGCTTCTTGCTGCTGTTTGACCATTTCAGGGGTAAGAACAGCCGGTGCTTTTTTGACAAGCTGTGGCTGCTTCAGCTGGGCGACTGGTTTTACCTTTGGTGTGAGCGGCGGGTCGGGTAAATCAGCTGAAAGATGAGCTTCTGCAAGCTTGGCTTTGCCTTCCTTGACATGCTCGATGTGGTCAACCAAGTCTTCGTCCGCCAAGGCCTGGGCATTGAGAGCTTGCTCTGGGGGATCTTCGATTTCCATGTGATCGTCAGGGAAATCATCGTTTGAGCTGACAAACAAAGGTATGGGCGCAGCAGGTTCTGCTGCTGCAACAGCGACATGGTGATCTTCTATGGCGCTGTCAGGCAGGTGTGCATGGGAGTCGCCGATACTGTCTTGCGGCACCCTTGACAGATGATCTTCAATTTTGTCTTTGGCAATTGAGGCATGGTGGTCTTCCACCTTTTCAGTTGGCAGCGCAGCATGGGTATCGTGCAAACCTTCATTTGAAATGGCAAGCGAATGCTCATTTGATGCATCATTGCCAATGCCCACCACATGATCTTGATCATGGTCTTCAGTTACACCGATCAAATGATCTTCTGCATGTTCATCCGCTATACCGATGAAACGATCTTCTGCGTGTTCATCGGCTAAGCCGACAAGATGGTCTTTATGCGAATCAGAGGCA
>JAIXYA010000314.1 GCA_027490485.1 Comamonadaceae bacterium | reverse complement strand
GCTTGCGCGCAAACCTCTCCGCCACTCAAAGCTTCTCGCATGATGCGACCCATGGTGATAAAGCCGTGGATTTGCCTTTCAAAGCAAACATACTCCGCCACACCGCCTGCAGCAGACAAGGCATCAGCATACTGGTAACCCTCGTCTTTCAGGGGGTCATAGCCAGCAGTCAACACCAGCGCAGGGGGCAATCCTGCATGCGAAGGGGCTTTCAGTGGAGAAGCTCGCCAATCGTTGGCGTGTTCACGGGTGGGCAAATAATGGTCCATGAACCAGTGCATGGCTGCTGCCGTTAAGCCATAGCCCTCGCCATTGGCATGGTAGCTGGGGGTGTCGGGGTACATCAAGGTCGCGGGATAAATCAGCAATTGAAAAGCTGGTTGATGGGCTGCGTCCTTGGCACCCAACGCAACTGCAGCCGCCAAATTACCCCCTGCGCTGTCGCCACCGACCGCCACCCGGCGTGGGTCGCTGTGCAAAGCAGCAGCTTGTGCAATCACCCCGTTGAAAGCAGCCAATACATCGTCGTAAGCGGCTGGGAACACATGCTCTGGCGCCAATCGGTAATCCACTGAGAACACTGCACAGCCACTGGCGTTGCTGAGTTGGCGGCACAAGACATCATGGGTTTCGATATTGCCAATCACCCAACCACCACCGTGGTAGTAAACCAATGCAGGCAAGACCGCGTTGGCAGTGACACCCATGGGGCGGTATTCACGGACAGGCACTTGCACCCCGCCCAAGTTGGGCAAATGGTCATGCACATGCGACATGACGGGCGGGTCAGGTTGCGTCAAAGCTTTGCGCAAAACATAAAAATCTCGCGCTTCTTTGGGCGGCAAAGTGTTGACCGGCGGCACACCGCGGTCCACCATGAGTTGTAAAAGGGCTTTGGCTTGAGGATCGAGCATGGTCAGTTGAATGAAAAGGCTTTAAGCGGACTGACCAATCGCTTGGTAGGACTGTTGGTGTGTTTGCAGCCACTGGCGAGACAGCTGATCATCATGCTGGGCAGGGTGAAAATCTGCACGGAAATACTGCTTCCAAGACGCATAAGAGCTGGTGAACAGCCCTTCTTTCGCAAACAGATGTCGCCAGGCACTGCGCCACGTATTGAGTTTAAAGAGGCTACCGTCGCGCCAAAGGTTGTGACAGGTTTGTCGCAAGATGTCGGTCAAGAAAAACACGGTGACGGTGATCATCCAGCGTTTACGCCAAACTTCATTGCCACCCATGGCGCGGTAAATATCAAAAGAAACGCTTCGGTGTTCGGTTTCTTCGCTGGCATGCCACATCCACAAGGTTTGCAAACGCTGTGGCGCTTGCGCCAAAAAGTCTGGGTGGTTGAGCAACCAAGCGGCAAACACCGAGGTGTAGTGCTCATAGGCTGTTGTAACTGCCACGGCATGGATGGCTTTTTTCTGGTTGATAAGTGCAATACGGCGAAGAATCCTTTTTTCCCAATGGTTCACCATGCCTTGGTTCAAGACATGGTGGTTAAAGCGTTCGTGGATACGACGGTGGGTGGCTTCTTGCCCGATAAAACCTTTGATATCTTTCGCAAAGCTGGCTTGCAAATCTGGACTCAATTCTTTGACGCCTCGGCGCAAGGAGTCTATGAAAAACTGCTCACCCACAGGAAAGCTCATGGACAAAGCGTTCATGAAAGCAGACGTGAAGGCATCGCCGCCATTCCAGCGCAACTCAAACGGCGCTTCTAGATCGATCAGGAGCTTGCGAACAGTTAAATCGGACATGGTGAGTTGGGACCTTAAGTGGGGAGTTGGCAGGGGCCAGTCACCAAGAATTTTAAATTTTTACCATAGCGGTAAACATCTTTCATGGCGTACAGCGTGACAGGTTGGCGGGTGATTTTGATTTCGGCTTCTTCTTGGCTCGCAATATGGGTGCGCTTGACCCAAATGCTGGTTTTGGAGGTGAGGTCTTGGCCTTTGAATTCTTCGGTGATCAAGGTGTTGACGAACATGCCATACAGCTTGGGCCCTTCGATCTTGATGTACAAATGGTTGCCAATGCTCTTTATATTGACTTCCACCGTCGCAGGTTTGACGATGATTTTTTCCATCTCAGGAAAACTGCCCTGCGCTTCACAGGTGACGGTGTAACCCCAAGCGCTGACGCTGAGCAAGCTGGCAGACACGGTGGCCAAGAACAAGCGCCAAGTTTTTCCTTTCAGCGGCATGTGCGCTGCCCTTTTTCTGTTTTGCACACCAAGCCGTTGGACAGATGGGTTTCTTCGGTACTGCTTTGCGGCACACCACCGCGTGAGGTGTAACTGTCAGCAGGTGCAGGCGCGGCAGGCTTACGGGGCTTGGTCGCTGTTGCCGGTTTGGCATCCATGATTTTGTTGCCATCAATCAGCACCGCAGGCGAGCCAGGTTGGTTGATCGTGACAGGGGTTGGGGTGCGGGTGGCCTCGGTTTGTGCATTGGCCAGTGGCTGGGCACAAAGCAACCCTGCCATCAGGGCAAAGGCGGCAGTGCTGGAAGCAAACAAGCGAGAATGGGCAAACAACATGGGTGCGATCTCAACAACAGGGTGGCAATGATCGCATGGTTCGCAATCAGGCGAAGGGGACCTGTGTATTTCCCACCTGCTCAAGGGTTGGGTGTTATTCCCTGTGAATATCGATCTTTTTTAAAGGAATTCTGTGCTTTCCAAATCTCCAGCCACCAGGCTTGCCGTGTTGTTATCTTCCATTGCATGGGCGTGGCCTTTTCAGGTGGGTGCTTTTGACGCGACGAAGTTTGACGACTTCAAAACCACCAATGTCTGCAAATACTGCGATTTGACAGATGCCCCCATGAGCGGACGCGATATGCGCGGTGCAGACTTTCAAAACGCCAACCTCTCGGGAGCCAAGATGGACAAGGCCAATATGGCCGAGCGGCCCATGGAGAAACGCACTTTGGTGACCAACTTCGAAGACGCCAACTTGCGCCGTACGGACTTCACCGGTGCGAATTTGCATTTGGCCAATTTCACCAACGCCTATTTGCGTGAAGCCAATTTGAGCGGTGCTGATTTGAGTGAAGCGGTACTGACCAAGGCCAATTTGAAAGGTGCTTTGTTGGTCGGGACCAATCTCAAGGGTGCCAAGTTGGATGACGCCAAACTCGATGACACCAAGTTTTGTAAAACGGTCATGCCCGATGGTACGGTGAATGACTCAGGCTGCTAGTCGGTTTGGACGCATGGCCTAACTGTTTTTTACAGACAAGCTTCTTGTAGCGACCGTAAAACGCTGGTCCTGTCTTTGAGTTGAGCGTTTTGAGCGTCTGTCGCTGCCATCTC